>JAHEML010000652.1 GCA_024643705.1 Caldilineaceae bacterium
AAACAGCGGCCAGCCGGGCCAAGGGTAATAGCGCCGCCAGGATGGCTGTATCGTCTACCAGCACAAATGCGCCGTTGCTCTGGCGCACCGAATTCAGCGCTTTTACTGGGTCGCGGGGCGCGTTGACGCTGATGCTGTCGGCGCGGGTGGTCGCGAATACGGGCAGGGGAATCTCGCGCCCATCCCGCCACGCGTTGTACAGAGCCGGGCTGCCTGCGGATTGAACGCCGTAAATGCGAGGTATCCGCTCGATCCAGCCCAGGGCCAGCAAATCCTTGAAACCTTTGTGCACGCCGCCGATGATGCAGCCATCGCCCACCGAAACGAAGATCGCGTCGGGGGTGGCGAGTTGCGGGTGGTGAGTTGCGAGTTGCGAATTGCGTATTGGGCCGCCGACACTTTTGCCTTCCCCTTTTGCCTTTCGCCTTTCTCTCCCCCCTCTGCGTCTCTGCGCCTCTGCGTTAAAAAGTTGTTCGACTATTTCAAACGCCACCGTCTTCTTTCCCTCGGTCATATACGGGTTGTAGCCGGTGTTGCGGTTGTACCAGCCAAATGTCTGGCAGGCGGCCACGCAGAGATCGAAGGCGTCGTCGTAGCTGCCGTCTACAGCCAGCACCTGGCTGCCATAGGCAAGAAGTTGGGCGATCTTGGCTGCGGGTGCGGTTTTGGGAACAAAAATCACGTTGGCCTGTCCTGCCGCCGCGGCTTGAGCTGCCAATGCTGCGGCCGCGTTACCTGTGCTGGCTGTGGCGACAATTGATGCACCCTTTTCCTGGGCGCGGGCCACCGCGATGGCCGAGGCCCGATCTTTGAACGAAGCGGAGGGATTGCGTCCATCGTCTTTGATGTAGAGATTGGGCAGGCCCATGCTCTCCCCCAACCGTTTGGCATGGAGCAGGGGGGTGTTGCCCACAGGCAGGGGTGGCAGGCTTGTCCTCTGCACCGGCAACAGCGCCCACCAGCGCCCCATGGAGTGATCCGGGTCGGCAGCGATCTGCTCTGGAGATGTGGCCGCGGCGATGGCGATGTAGTCGTATTCTACATCCAGGGTTCCCAGGTCGCTGCCCAGGTTGGGGCGGCAGGCGCAGACGTAGTCGATTGTCTCTGGCGCATAAATAGTCCCGCAGCGCAGGCAGCGCAATGCTGTAACGAAGGTCGGCGTGGGTGGCAGGTTGGGTGTCATGGGCGTCACGGTGGCGGGTTGAAAAGAACAGGTGATCCTGGGTTGCGTTGGGTGGTTGTGTTGGGTGGTTGTGTTGGGTCAGTGGGTGATCCTACCCCATTGCTCACGGAACCACAAGCACATGCAGCCCAACGATGGGCGATACCCAATCACCTTTGCCATCTGCCCACTCCTTGTGTATACTGCTTTCATTCGATTCCCCCCTATCGGATAATCTCAGTTTTGTCTATCCCCAATGTTCGAATCAGACTCAATGTGGAGTGTGAAAGGCAGTGAAGTCAGCCTCGCGTCAATTCTCAGTTGCCAACCTATTCTCTCGGCAGACGGTTATCCTCGCTCTTGGTGATCTGGCGGTGCTGCTGCTCTTTGTGGTGATTGGCCGCATGAGCCATGGCATGACCAGTGATTGGCTGGTGAACGTGGTGCGGATTGCCACGCCATTTGTCGCTGGTTGGGCTATCGCCGCGTTTGTGATCGGGGCATATCGTCCCAACCTTTGGCAGAGACCAGCTGACTTTCTGCGACGTTCGGCTGCGGCGTGGCTGTTGGGTGTCGGGCTTGGCTTTCTTCTGCGCTATTTTGTCATGCACGACCGAATCACCCTGCCATTTGCGTTGACTTCTGTTGCGTTTACGGGTCTGTTTCTGCTTTCATGGCGGAGTGCATATTTGGTATGGCAGATGCAACGTCATCGAATATCTGCAAGCCAGTGACAGGAAATAGAACACGGATGACCCGGATCGAGCGGATGACCGCGGATAACATCAGCGTCCTATGAGCAACCCGTTCTTTTACCTCGTGTTCGTCAACTGTTAATGCTCCTGCGCTACACTCCCCGAAGGAGTGTCACCCTCTAGAGAAGTGCCGAGACCATGATTTCATCACTCAAAAAAGTATCCCAGGCTGAACGAAAAGAATGGCTCCTTTTTGCCCTGCTGGTGGGGCCAAACCTCTTTCTTTTTGGTGTATTCACCTATTGGCCGCTGATCTACAACGGTTATCTCAGCTTTGTGCGCTGGGATATGCTCTCCCCGGTTAAACTTTGGGTGGGGCTGGATAATTACACAAATCTGTTCTCATCCCCGGCTTTTGGCAAGATATTGCTCAACACAGTTGTCTTTACAGGGGGGTCTGTGGGGTTGATCTGTGGGGTTGGGTTGGCGATTGCCATGCTTCTCAACCAGCCGTTGAAAGCCCGCAATGCGGTACGGGGCATCGTCTTTAGCCCTGTGATGTTGAGTGGGGCCGCGATTGGCATCGTCTGGATCTATATTTTCGATCCCCGTTATGGCTTGTTGGATATTCCCATCCGGGCCATGGGTTTTCGCTCGCCCAATTGGTTGCTGGATACGACTTGGGCTATGTTGGCTGTGATCATCGTGCAGGTCTGGAAAAATGTAGGCTATGCGGTCGTGATCTATTTGGCAGGGCTACAGGCGATTCCCCGGGAGTTGTACGAGGCAGCACTGGTGGATGGGGCCGGGGCCTGGCAACGGTTCCGCAACATCACACTGCCGGGCCTGTCACCCGTTGTCTTTTTCCTGGTGCTCACGACGATCCTCGCCAGCTTTCAATCCTTCGACATTATCAAAGTGATGACAGAGGGTGGCCCGGTCGACGCGACCACCACCCTGATCTATTATCTCTACCAAGAGGGGTTTGTAGCGTTCAATGCCGGCCGGGCCGGGGTTGCATCCATGGTGCTCTTCCTGTCCATGCTGGCTTTCACAATTATTCAGATGCAGACAAGTGAGCGCTCGGTTCACTATTCATAGGACGTACGCTAGATGGCAAAAGCAGAGAGTAGCACAGCAGTGGCTGGGGTTGCACGCCGGGCAAATGTGATCGAAACGAGCAAATGGGTGGGCCAGGAAGGTAGCTGGCTGAATCTGGCACTGGGCTATTTCGGGATGTTTTTG
>JAHEML010000653.1 GCA_024643705.1 Caldilineaceae bacterium
TCCCGCAGATGATCGCAGCCCACCCCAAATATAGCCAAACAGAAAAGCTGCGCATCGACGTAGCCCAACGTTTTGGATACTTCAGCACCGAATCCAACGGCCACCTGAGCGAATACCTGCCCTGGTATCGCAAACGGGTGGACGAAATCCCCCAGTGGATCGATATGTCCAGCTGGATCAACGGCGAAACCGGCGGCTATTTGCGGGTCTGCACCGAAGGGCGCAACTGGTTCGAGACCGACTTCCCCAACTGGATGAAAGAAGAACCCCCAGTCATTGCGGCAGATCGGCGCAGCGAGGAGCACGGCTCGTACATTATCGAAGGGCTGGAGACGGGACGCCCCTACCGCGGCCACTTCAACATCCTCAACAAAGGCCACATCACCAATCTGCCCGACGGCTGCGTGATCGAGATTCCCGGCTACGTGGACAGAAATGGCATCAATATGCCCGTGGTGGGTGATCTGCCCTTAGCCTGCGCGGCCACCTGCTCGGCCAGCGTGCGCGTGCAGCAGATGGCAGTGGAAGCAGCAGTCCACGGCGATGTGACCCTGCTCAAGCAGGCCATGCTCCACGACCCGCTCACCGGCGCTGTCTGCAACCCAGAAGAAGTATGGCAGATGACCGACGAGATGCTGGTGGCCCAGGCAAAATGGCTGCCCAACTACGCCGACGCAATCCCCGCAGCCAAAGCTCGCCTGGCTGCCGCCGAAAGCAACGGAACCCGTGTGCGTCTGGTGCAGACTGAAGGCGCGGCCCGGCTCCACACCAAGAGCGTGGAAGAAATGGCCGCAGACAAAGCCGCAGCCCGTGCCAACGCCGCGGCAGCCGATAAGGGACAGATGACGAAGGTCGTGTAAAGGCAGTTGTTTCTACCGAAGGACATTTCGTCGAATTTGAGGCGTGAAACATGAAACGTGAGATCATCGGGTGATCTCACGTTTCACGCTTCACGTTTCCACAGGGAAACGCTAAATGATGCTCGAATCACTCAAAGAAGAACTTTACATCCTCCATCTGGAACTGCCCAAGAACGATCTGGTTAGGTGGACTGGCGGCAACATCAGCGCGCGTGACCCAGAGAGCGGGCTGGTGGTGATCAAACCCAGCGGCGTGCGCTACGAAAAGCTGCGCCCGGCGGATCACGTGGTGGTGGACATGGACGGCAATGTCATCGAAGGCACACTCAAGCCCTCGTCCGACACAGCCAGCCATCTGCACATCTACAAGCACCGGCCCGATGTCAATGGGATTGTGCATACCCACTCCCCCTATGCCACGGCTTTTGCCGCGCTGGGCAAACCCATCCCCTGCTGCCTCACCGCCATCGCCGACGAGTTTGGCGGGCCGATCCCCTGCGCCGGTTTTGCACTGATCGGCAGCGAGGCTATCGGCCAGCAGGTGTTGGACCACATCGGCGCGTCCCAGGCGGTGCTGCTGCAACAGCACGGTGTTTTCACCGTCGGCAAGAACGCCGAAGCCGCGGTCAAAGCCGCGGTGATGACCGAAGATGTGGCGAAATCAGTCTGGTTGGCGATGCAATTGGGCCAGGTACAAGAGATTCCCGCCGAGGATGTGGCGAAGCTGCATCACAGATATACTCATATCTATGGACAGTAGATTTTCAACGCAAAGGTGCAAAGGTGCAGAGACACAAAGAACAGCGGATTTCGTCTGCGTCTTTGCGTCTCTGCACCTTTGCGTTAAAAATATGGAGGTCTGCGATGAAAGTTTTGCGTCTGCACGGTATCGGCGATCTGCGCCTGCACGATGAGCCTGTGCCTGTTCCGGGTGACGGGGAAGTGCTGTTGCGGGTGACAGCCGTAGGCATCTGCGGCAGTGATCTGCACTGGTTCGAGGAAGGCAGCATCGGCGATGCGGGGTTGGCCCATCCCCTTGTACTGGGCCATGAATTCGCGGCAGTCATCGAGAGCGGCCCGCGCAAAGGCGAGCGGGTGGCGGTCGATCCCGCGCTGCCCTGTGGGCGCTGCGAGTTCTGCGAGACAGGCTATCCCAACTTCTGCAAAGCGACCCGCTTTTCGGGCCACGGCAAAGACGACGGCAGCCTGCGCGAATACATGGCCTGGCCGGAGTCGGCCCTATTCGCCCTGCCCGATACTATTTCCGACGTGGATGGCGCGCTGCTGGAACCCCTGGGCGTGGCACTCTACGCGCTGGATTTGGGCCAGATTCGGGTGGGGGATACGGTGGGCATCTTCGGCTGTGGACCCATCGGGCTGATGCTGGTGCGGCTGGCCCAGCTCAGTGGCGCGGCACGAATCATCGCCACAGATTTGCACCCCCACCGGCTGGACATGGCCGCGGAGATGGGCGCGGATATGGTCTTGCAAGCCGACACCTTGGGAAGCGAGCGGGCCGCAGTCCTCGATGCCACCGGCGGGCGCGGCATAGACGTGGCTTTTGAGATTGCCGGGGCCAACGCCGCGGTGGAAACCGCCATCGACGCGGCTCGTCCCGGCGCGCGGGTGGTGCTGGTGGGCATCCCGTCCGACGACCGCACATCCTTCTCCGCGTCCACGGCCCGGCGCAAAGGGCTGACGATCCAGCTTTGCCGACGCATGGCCCACACCTATCCGCGGGCAATTGCGTTGGCAGCGAGCGGGCAGATTGATTTGGCGGCGCTGGCTTCCCATCACTTTGCGCTGGGGGAATATCAGCAAGCTTTTGCGGTCGCCGCCAGGAGGGAGGGGTTGAAGGTGGTAATCCAACCGAAGGGATGTTAGAATTAGCGGGCGCTATTTCTAACGATAGAATCGCCTCATTCCTCGTTATGACATCGGAGCGATGAACCACTCTATGTCTCTTCGGAATCTGAATCTGCCCACCACGTTGGATACGTCAACCGCCGATATGGTGAAGGATCTTTACGCGCCTGCCCTGGCTGCGTCGGTCAGCTATGACCGTGGGGTGGGCTTTTTTAGCTCCGGTTGGCTGCGCATTGTAGCCCAGGGTCTGGTTCCCTTTGCCGCCCACGGCGGACGCGCCCGGATCATCACCAGCCCCATCCTGGATGCGGAGGATTGGACCGCCTTGCAGACCGGCGCACAAGCCCAGGTGGACCCCATCTTGCGCCGGG
>JAHEML010000654.1 GCA_024643705.1 Caldilineaceae bacterium
GCATCAGCAGATAACTTGGGCACAGGAAAAAGCGAGGTGATGGCCCTGGATTGCAACAGGTAGAGTTTGCCGTCGGCATAACCCCATTCAATGTCTTGGGGCGAACCATAAAAATCGGCCACCTGCTTGCCCAGTTCGGCCACTTGGGCAATTTGGGCATCGCTCAACGCCTGCCGAGTGGCCGCGTCCGCGCTTTCGGTGACGGTGCCGCCCCCATTCACCCCGTGGATCACCGTGGCCTTTGCGCCCAGACTCTTTTCGACAATACGCCCGGTTGCTGTCTCCACAACATAATGGTCTGGCTCCACCTGGCCGCTGACCAATGCCTCGCCCAGGCCGTAGATGGCGTCGATGGCGCTCTCGGTGCGCCGCCCGCTGAGAGGATTGGCGGTGAACAGCACGCCGGATGTCTCGCTTTGCACCATCTCTTGCACCACCACTGCCAACGAGACCGCCGACTGATCGATACCGTTGCGCGCCCGGTAGCCGATGGCTCTGGCTGTCCACAAACTGCTCCAGCAGCCCACCACGGCTTCCAACAGAGCGTCCTCGCCCAGCACATTCAGAAAGGTATCTTGCTGCCCGGCAAAAGAAAAGTCGGGCAGATCTTCGGCAGTGGCCGAGGAACGCACAGCCACCTTGGGCTGGCCCAACCCGGCATAGGCGGCCCGGATCGCCTGGGCCAGATGGTCCGGCATGGCGCTCTCGCCAAAACGTGCGCGGATGGCATCCGACAGCGCGGCCAGCTCGTCGGGCGCGGTGGGATCGATGGCGGCCACCTGCTCCACGATCCATTCGGTCAGACCCGCGTTGTGGACAAAAGTATCGTAGCCTTCGGTGGTTACAATAAAGCCACCGGGCACAGGAAAATCCGCCTGGGCCAACTTTGCCAGGTTCAGCCCCTTGCCGCCGGTGAGGGCCAGGGTTGCGCCGGGGGTGTCCAGAGACAGGCAGAGGGAAGGTCGGTCGCTTTCAGCCGATGTCGTTTGCATAGAGTGTTTCCTTTCATTCGTCGAGCAGAATGCCGTGTAAATAGACGTTCACAAATTCTTCCGACCCAGCCAACATATCGCTGCTTGCACCCCCCGTTGCTAGAAAGCGTCGGGTGAAGACCGTTGCCAGGACTGTTCCCACAAAGGTTTGTAGCAGGGCAAAAGGGGTGATCTCTGGTCTTATCCCCACTGCGCCGTGGATTTCGGTGATATAGGCCAAAGCCTTGGGCATCAGCGTCTCGGCCAACAGAGCCAAGTGCGCGCCCTGGCATTCGATCATCTCCACAAAAAAGAGGTTGAGAAGCCCTTCGTCGGCCTCCATCTCGGTCACGATGGCATGGGCCGCATTGCGCAGCCGCTCTTCCGCTCTGGTCCCTTGGGCCGCGATAAGCTGGGGAAAGATGCGCGTGAGCGGGTGGTGGGCCAGCACAACCCCGGCGAAGAGTTCATCCTTGCCCGAAAAATGGTTGTAGATGCCGCCAGGGGTGATCCCCGCACCCTGGGCAATGGCCCGCATGGACGCCCCATGAAATCCCCGCAGGACGAACTGCTGGTAGCCAGCGTCCAGCAGGGCCTGTCGGGTGCGTTCGCCTTTGGTTAACTGGTCATTGGTTGATTGGGTCATTGGGCTACACCTTGAAATAAATGAACGTTCGTTCATATTTTCGCACTAATTGGGTGGAATGTCAAGATGGAAACAAAAATCCCGCGGGTGGTGGAAACCCGGCGGGATTGGATGCAGGAATAGAGTTGGCAGGTTACATGCCCAACATGCCCCGCACCTCTGCCAACCGCCCAATCGACGCCAGGGCCTCGGCCTGTTCACTTACCAGATTGCGCACGATCACATCTGTGTAGCCCAACCGTGACAGGCTGTCGAAGGCTTCGGCCACCTGTGCCGGATCACCCACGATGGTGGCATCCGGCGGGAAGCCCCGATACCCGGCAGCCACCACGCTGCCACCCACAGCTTGGGCCTGGGCGGCATTCTCACCCACGTAGACATCCCGGCGGATGGCGCGGGTGCCCGGTTCTCGGCGGTGCTGGTTGCAGAAGGCCAGATAGGTCTCTAAGCCCGCGGCGGCCCGACTGGGCGACAGGCTGGGCGCGGCCAGCCAACCATCGCCCAGGCGGGCGGCGCGCTCGATGGCAATCTCGGCTTCCGCGGCAATCCAGACCTCCACGGGCTCGGGCGGGGTGGGGGAAATGTGGGCGTTGTCGATCTGCCAGCGCCCACGGTGGCTCACAGTCTCGCCGGCCCACAGACGACGCATGATCCCCAGGCATTCTTCGAAGCGGGAGGGGCGGTGTTTGGGGTTGATGCCAAAGGCGGCGAATTCCCGGTCACCGTAGCCGATGGCGCACTGCATAATGAAACGGTTGGGGGCGATGGCCGCCAATGTGGCGATCTCTTCGGCCAGGAGCACCGGGTGTCGAAAGGGCAGCAGATAGAGCGCGCCCGCGGGCGCGTTGTGCCAATCGGCCAGGGCACGGGCCAGGATGGGGGTGTTCTGGTAATAGGGCGCGGCAGTCACGTGATGATCGCCGAAAAAGAGACTGTCCAGCCCGGCGTGGGACGCGGCGCTGGCCCGTTCCAGCATCCAGGCCGCGCCGTCTCGCGGGTTGTCCACCCGGTAGCTGGAAGCGATAGAGATTCCGATACGCATGGTTGGTCTCCTGTGAGTGAAGCCAGACGAGGGGGCTTTTTGTGGGACAGTAGCATTGTACCAACGATATCAAAAAGAAGCGATGGAGTCGATCGCTGTATGGGGAAATCACGCTGGCAGACCCATAAGAAGTCGTCTATACTTATCCCCATCAACCCAACCACCCAACCACCGAGTTACCTCCATGAACTTCATCTTCTTCATGCCCGACGAACTGCGGGCCGAGAGTGTGGGCTGCTACGGCCATCCTCTGGCCCCCACGCCCAATATGGACGCACTGGCCGCCGCAGGAAGCCGTTTCGACCAGTGTCATGTGCAGCATTCGGTCTGCACCCCCTCCCGCTGTTCCCTGATGACCGGCTGGTATCCCCATGTGCGGGGACACCGCACCCTGTGGCACATGCTGCGCCCGGACGAGCCGAACCTCTTCCG
>JAHEML010000655.1 GCA_024643705.1 Caldilineaceae bacterium
TCAGCGCATCCGTCCATAGGCCGACTTCATCGCCAAACTTAGTGGCCTGATTCGCAATAGCACCAAAAGAGGTCGAATAATTTGTAAAAGGCAGAAAATATTTCGCCGCAATGTCCGGATAGTCGTTTCGCCAATCCACGCAGACATCGGCGAGTGTGGCTATCCTATGCCTCAATGGAGGAAGCCAATCCGGATCAGGACTAAGCGGGCTTACAACGATCTGGCCCGCCGAGTAACCAAAGCTATTAACTGCAAGAAATTGCGAAAAGGCCGCCGCAATATCTTCACCGATTTCTACCGCATTTGGACTGAGCATCTCTAGTGTCTCCTTACAAGAAAATTTTAATGTTAGAACCACATCTCTCGTAGAGAATTGTATGCAGGTGGTAACTGGAATAGTTGGCTTTCTTGTTGGCACGTATCCGTGACTTGCGTGGCGGCAGAGGAGCTTCCTGGCTGTCGATAAGAGACACAAAGCGAGCGTACTGCTTCTTGACGTCTGCGTCGCAGGCGTACATCCGAAGATCACACAACGCAACTGCCTGGCGCGGAGCGAAGAGATGCTCTGATTGAAAGCTAGCTTCTTACCATAGTTGCAAGTCTGCTACTTCTTGTGTGAGGCGTTAGCGGCACTGGGATAACTGACAATTGGGGGCTGCACGGCTATTGTCAAAACAGTTGCAAAAAATCTGCTTGGATGTTTGGGGATCATACGCGGAGAAGCTTCCATCTATGCAGAGCCTTTACTTGGTGAGTGCCATGCGTAAGGGCAATTTACCTTCAGATAGGTAGGTTTTTCACTGAATGAAGACATTATAAGCCACCACATTACGACCGTCAACCACGAAAAAACGCTACCCCATTGACCAAATAGAGCAATCGCGTCAAAATTGGGATGACTATCCATCAATGGAAACATCTGGCAAAGCCAAGCAAGAGTGGTTGAGCGGCTTTTTAGAATTGCCCAACTGCATTCCAACCTCTGATACATTCTGGCGGGTGTTTGGAGCCCTCGATCCAGAGCAATTTCAGGCGTGCTTCTTGAGTTGGATGAACAGTGTCAGTCAAATGAGCAAGGGCGAAATGATTGCGCTGGACGGCAAACAGCTGCGACGCAGCTTCGACAAGGACGACAACAAAGCAGAGCCATTCATATGGTAAGTGCCTGGGCAACGGCCAATCGACTCGTGCTGGGGCAGCGCAAAGTAGATGAGAAATCGAACGAAATCACTGCGATTCCTGAATTGCTACGTCGTCTGGATATGACGGGCTGCATCATCACAGTAGATGCGATGTGGCGGCGAATCGCCAGGTGGAGGTGGCCCACGAAGCCCTGGTGGAGGTGGCCCACGAAGCCCTGGTGGGTAACTGACCCGCCCTGGTGGAGTGGCTGGAAACAGAGCGGGAAAACGGTCACGCAGGGAGAGAGGCGGGCGACAAAAAACAGGTATTTGGTGGGGTGAGGTGGGGGAGGAGACGACGACGCCCATTCCCTAGGGAGCCGTCGTCCGCACTTCTGGCAGAAAGAGCCAATACCCCCCGCCCAACAGCACCGGCGGCATGGTTCCTACCGGCCCATAGACGTTTCGCCCACCGTCGATCTCGATCTCTTCCAGCCAATACCAATATTAGCCCCCGTGGCTGGTCGTGCTGTCTACAACCTGATATGCCCCACCCCCATTTGCCCCCACCCCAGGAATCAGATCGCCGGCCAACCGTTGACTATGCGCAAACACATTATCTTTGCCTCTCCGCAGATAGAAGCCCCACGTGTCGATTTCGGCCCCAGTGACCCATTCAATTGTCACACCTCCTTCACCGGGGATGGCTGTGAAGCGTAGCAGTTCGATGGCAGTTGGCAGGGCAACATGCAGAATCTGTGCCGTGCGTGGGTTCGGGCTTTGGTCGCTGCTGGCCTGACCCGTGGCGATGACCGAACCACCAAATTCGTCCCCCAACACCTCGACAGAAAATCGGGCCACAAAGATTCCGTTCTGCGCAAGACTGTCCACAGCCCAGAGCAACTCGCCCCCCGCCCTGCCCCCAATCGCAACAGGCGGCTGCGCACTCCCGGCCACGTAGGCCGCATTGGCAGGAATCTCTCCCCGCACCGCAAGACCAGAGTGGTCAATTCCTCCGGTATTGGTAACGAGCAGGGTGTACTCTATGCGCTGCCCTCCCTCCACCTCGGTTCCGGGGGGCGGGGTCGAATCCATGCTTAGCGTCAGCCCAGCGATGGGCAGGGTCACCATGTCCGCCGCAGCTTCGACCAAAGCGTTGTCGCCAAACTCGTCCAATGCGGAGACGATTTCCACCCGGTTGGTCGCGCTGGCACCAGAACCGATCACCTGGAAATAGGTGACAAAACTGACAGATTCGCCAGGGGCAATCGTGCCCAAATCTTTCGTCACATCCTCCCAAGTGAGGATGGTCTCATCCAGGGGATTTTCACCATTGGGATCACCCATCGAAGAGGTAATGACGGGGGGGGGATCGAGGCACCGGTAAAAAGTAGATAGTCAGGCACAAACAGGTCGCGAACGCCGACATGGGTTAATGGCGTGTCCCCCGGATTATGAATGGAGATGGTGTAGGAGATGGTTGAACCTAGGTCGATGCTGTTCGCTGAGCCATTGATCGCCTTGCTGACGCCGACCCCCGGTTTTGTCAGACGCAAGGGCAGAGCGCTCTCCCCCGCGCTGGCTACTTGACCGTAGATGTCCCGTGCGTCAGCGGTTTCTGCGCCGATCGTCGCCAAGCCAGATGGCAAATCTGCCGAAGAATCCAGCACATCAAAGGCCAACTGTACACTGATGCTATCCCCCGGCAGCAGAGAAGCCGATCCCAGCAGATTGGCCCACCCAACCTGGCCCGGCATCACAGTGGTGGGCGCGGGTGCAGCGGCCAGCAGATGCAGATACCCATCCCCGTAGCCAATCGACAGGGGAATCGATGTGAGTGGGGTCTCGCCGCTATTTTGCACCAACACCGTCAACACAATCGTCTGCCCCACGGTCAAAACCCCATCGGAACCTGGCCCATCCAGGGGGAGCAGAACCGACAACGTAACCCCAGGCAGCC
>JAHEML010000656.1 GCA_024643705.1 Caldilineaceae bacterium
CTTTGGCTTCCTGGACGAAGCAGGCGTCTTCACTGGTTTCGATGTGGACTACTGTCGTGCCTTGGCCGCAGCCATCTTCGGCGATGCCAGCAAGCACGAGATCCGCGCCACCACCGCATCCGAGCGCTTCACTGTGCTGCAGAGCGGCGAAGCTGACGTGCTGATCCGCAACACCACCTGGACAATGTCCCGCGACACCGACCTGGGCATGAACTTCGCCCCGACCACCTTCTACGATGGTCAAGGTATTATGGTCAACAAAGACAGCGGCATCGCCACCCTGCAAGACCTGAATGGCGCTTCCATTTGCGTGCAGACAGGCACCACTACAGAGCTGAACCTGGCCGACCAGATGGCCGCAGCCGGTGTCAGCTACGAGCCAGTTGTCTTCGAGACAGCCGACGAAGTAACCACAGCCTACGAAGAAGGCCGCTGTGACGCCTGGACCACCGACAAATCCGGCTTGGTTTCCCGCCAGACAGTATTGGCCGATCCCTCTGCCCATGAGATCATGAACGTGACCCTGTCGAAAGAACCCCTGGGGCCAGCAGTACGCCATGGGGACGACCAGTGGTTTGACATCGTGTCGTGGGTGGTATATGCCACATTCACCGCCGAAGAGATGGGTATCGACAGCACCAACGTAGATACCTTCATGAGCAGCGAAGACCCCAACGTGATGAAACTATTGGGTCTGGAAGGCGAATTCTGTGGCAAAGTTGGCCTGGACAACGAATGCTTTGTCAATGTGATCAAGCAAGTGGGCAACTATGCCGAAATCTACAACGCCAATCTTGGCCCGGACACAGTCTTCAACCTGCCCCGTGGCCTGAACAGCCTCTACACCGATGGCGGCCTGCTCTACGCTCCCCCCATCCGTTAAGAATTTATTCCATCATTAAGGAAGTAGCCTCCTGGAAAGTTTCAATTCCGGGAGGCTACTTTTGTTCTTTCGGTTGTGCATCTCTGTGTATTCCCATTGATCAACTATAAAAAGCCAGCGCGACGGAGGCAAGATGCAACAAATCGCCGCGAGCCAGGCCAGACCCCCCTTTTATCGTGACGAACGCATTCTCGGTGTCATTAGCCAGATTGTGGTCGTTGGCGTTGTTTTGGGCCTGCTCTCCTATTTTTACAGCAACATGGTCACCGCCCTGCGCGAGCAGATGGGTGTTGCCATCGATTACAGCTTTCTGCGGGCAACAGCCGGCTTCGATATCGGCGAGAGCCTGATCGAATACAGTCGATCTGAAACCTATTTGCGAGCGTTGTCCGTAGGGCTGCTCAACACCTTTCAGGTTGCGATCCTGGGCATTATTTTCGCTTCATTGCTAGGTATTATCATCGGTGTCATGCGGCTCTCGACCAACTTTCTGATCAGCCGGATTGCCGCAGTCTATATCGACATTTTCCGCAACATCCCCCTGCTGTTACTCCTCATTTTTTGGGCGCAGGCGGTCTTCTTCAAACTGCCCCGGGTACAAGATGCCCTGATATTACCTGGCCCCACCTTCTTGAGCAATCGAGGCATGGCTGTCCCGTGGGGTCTACCCACCGAGTCTTGGCCCACCTACCGGATTATTCTAATCGCGGGCTTGATTCTGGCCTTTGTCGTGGCCCGTCTGCTCAAGGAGCAGGGCAAGCGCACAGGTAGAATGCCACTGATCACCCTTTGGTGGTTTGTTACATTTGTGGCAGTTGCGGTGGTAGGTTGGTTTGTGCTGCCCCAACCCCTTACGCTAACAACGCCCGAATTGGCAGGCTTCAATACCCAAGGTGGACGCGTCTTCAGTCAGCAGTTCATGGCGCTTCTCTCAGGGTTGATCATCTATACCGCTGCCTTCATCGCCGAGACTGTGCGTGCCGGTATTCAGTCGGTGTCCAAGGGCCAGCGGGAAGCAGCCACGGCTCTAGGGCTGACCAGCTTTCAAACCCTCCGGCTCATTATCTTCCCCCAGGCCTTGCGGGTCATCATTCCGCCACTCACCAGCCAATACCTGAACCTGACCAAGAATTCATCCCTGGCGATCGCGGTAGGTTACCCTGATCTCTTTGCGGTGGGCAGCACGACGCTGAACCAAACGGGGCGGGCAATCGAAGTATTTTCGCTGATTATGGGTGTCTATCTCTTCTTCAGCCTGACCACATCCTTCTTTATGAACATCTACAATCAGCGCATCAAGCTGATCGAACGCTAGGGGGCAAACAATTATGGCACCTGCCGTACAATCAACCATGCGCAAAGCGCAACCGCCACCCAGCGAACGCAACACACTTCTGGGCTGGATGCAAAAGAATTTATTCGATGGGTGGGGCAACTCCATCCTGACTGTTATCGCTTTAGGGTTGATATTGGCCCTATTGCGACCCCTGATTGGTTGGGCTATCAATACGGCTCGTTGGGATGTGATCCCAGCCAATCTCAACCTGATTTTACGCGGGCAATATCCAGCCGAGCAAGTGATGCGGCTCTGGATAGCTCTCATTTTGCTCGCTTTTGTGGTTGGCTTTGCTTGGGCAGCCAACACCAAGCAGATTCAAGGTGAATTGATCATCGTCTTCGCTATTCCGCTCGTGCTGATGCTTGTTCCATTCATCGAGAGTGGCTCACGTATCAATCTGCTGATGATGGAAGTTGCCGCGCTGGTTGGGTACGCCGTCGGGCGTTTTGTACCCGAAAAGCGCAGCAGCCTGGGCATTTGGGCCGTGATCATCTACGCCGTGGCCCTGGTTGTTATTCTGCGGGGCGGATCGGGCGAAGGTGGCCTATGGGCAGCCGTGCCGACGAATTTGTGGGGTGGTTTATTGCTTTCCCTGTTGCTGGCCGTTTTTGGTATCGCTATCTCTTTCCCACTGGGGGTATTGCTGGCGCTGGGTCGTCAATCCAAATTGCCAGCGATTCGGATCATGTCGGTTCTGTACATCGAGTTCATCCGGGGCGTGCCGCTGATCAGCCTGCTCTTTATGGCCCAGGTGATGCTGCAGCTCTTCCTGCCCGATGGCTTCCCGACGATTGATCGGGCCTTGCGTGCCTTGGCGGCTGTCACCCTCTTTTCGGCAGCCTACACCGCC
>JAHEML010000657.1 GCA_024643705.1 Caldilineaceae bacterium
CCACCTTGCGGTCAAAGCGGCCAGGGCGCAACAGAGCGGGGTCGAGGATATCGGGGCGATTGGTGGCTGCGATCACAATGACGGTGGTGTCGCTGTCGAAGCCGTCCATTTCAACCAGCATCTGGTTGAGGGTCTGTTCGCGTTCGTCGTTGCCGCCACCCAGGCCTGCGCCACGATGGCGGCCCACTGCGTCGATCTCGTCGATAAAAATGATGCAGGGGGCATTTTTCTTGGCCTGTTCAAAGAGATCACGCACGCGGCTAGCACCGACGCCGACAAACATCTCGACAAATTCGGAGCCAGAAATGCTAAAGAAGGGTGCGCCGGCCTCGCCGGCCACGGCCTTTGCTAGTAGGGTTTTGCCTGTACCCGGAGAGCCGACCATCAACACACCTTTGGGAATGCGCGCGCCCAAAGCAGCAAATTTCTGCGGGTCACGCAGGAATTCGACGATCTCTTGTAGCTCTTGCTTGGCTTCTTCCGAGCCGGCTACATCTTCAAAGGTGATGCTCGGTCGGTCTGCTTCTTCCAATTTGCGTGCTCGGCTGCGGCCAAACTGCATGGCCCGGTTCTGGCCACCCCCACCGGCCTGGCGCATGATGAAGATAAAGAATCCAAAGATCAGCAACATGGGCAACAACATCACCAGCCAGCTAAAAATTGTGCTGCTGTTAGAGGGTTTCTCCACGGTAATGGGCAGGTTGGCGAGTTGCGCTTCTGTGACACCGAAGGCAGCCAACGAACCCAACAGGCTCTCGCCATCCTCCTTACGGCTGCGTAGCCGGTCGGAATTTTTCAGCGAGACGATCACATCATCGCCCTGCACAACGATCTCCCGCACCTGGTTATTCTGTATGGCCTCGGCCACACCGTTCAAGCCGATGATGTCGTTGGGGTCTACCTGGGGATTGGTCAACATGCGATAGCCAAAAAAGATGACAACCGCGATAATAATCCATACCCAGCTACGGCTGAATGCGTTACGAAAACGATCGTTGGGGTCTTGATCGTTCTGAGGATTCTGCCCCCCGTTGCGCTGCTGCTTGGGTGGGGGTGTTGGTTGCTTGCTATTTTTCTCTGTCATTCGTTTCTCTGCCAATCATTTATGTGGGCTGTCTACCCAGAGATTGTGGCCAAACTCTGATACTACAACCCAAACATATTATGCGCGGTGGTCTTTACGATCAGTAAGCTGGATAGGATTATCCCAGCGCGGCCAGAGCATCGGCAATGCTGACGCCAACCGAATGGGTTTGGGCACGGTGAATGGGTAATTGATCGCGTACGGACGGGTGATTGGGAGCCGACGCTTCGTCCGGTTTGTCGCTCAGGCAGATGACCAGACACCCCCGATTGCGGAGCCAAAGAGTGGCTTCGCGCACTTCTTGGGTAATAGTGATCTCTCGATTCAATCGTTCCGCCAATGGGGTCTCGTCGGCGAGATTATTCATGTATTCCAGAGTCGCCAGAAATTCCTGGCGACGAAAGCTCTTAAATGGGGTTGGGTCGCCAGCCTGCACGCTGGTGTGGACAGCTGTGTGGGCCTGGCGCATGGTTTCGCTCACACGTCCGCCACCCACAATACAAGTCTCCACATAGCGCACAAATTGGGGGAATGTCTCGATGTCACCGTTATCGACAGAAGCCAGAAGGTCTACACAATCGATAGCCCCATTGTTGAGCACAAGACACATATAGGCCAGATAGTCCTGGTTATCCTGGGTTACATGATGATATTTGGTGCGGTTGAGCCTATCGTAGTGTGTCTCGAACAGTTTAGCGTCGAAGTCGTCGCCCAGAACATTGCCGACTGTACGGTATAGCCCTTTGAGGCGGGCACTGTCGATGGCTTTGTCGTTGCGCCCCCGTGCGCCGATGGTGGTCTTGTCCATATCCACCACAACGACGGTATTTTTATCCAACTTCAGGCCACTACCCTTTTCCAATGTCAACCAATCGGCAAGGCTCGACCAACGGTTGGCCGAGAAGATGCCGGTCGCTTCGTCTTTGGAATAAAGGGGAGCTTGATCGGCCTGTTCGTTGCCAATAAAACAACTTCCTGGCAGTTGGCTCAATGTGTGCAAATTTTGATAAGCTTTGCCATCCCCCGAAAGGGTATCACCAATGAAGATGATTTCGTCAACCGTTGCCCGGCGCAGAGACTGAGCCTTTTCAAACATCCACAGCGCCACCTGAGCATAAGCATCGTCCAACTTGCGGGGAATTCCGTCAATATTCAATCCCAGCTGTACCCGGGCCGACTTCAGCCCTTTCAATCGTCGGTCCACCGGTTCCAGGCTGCGGTAGACAACCCAATCGTCAAACAGTTCACTCATCGCAGCGAGACCAAAATTTTCCAATAGAATTGGATAATCCTGGATGGTCTTTACTTGATCCATAAGGCTACCTTTTCTGTCCATCACAGTTTTGAGACACTTCGAGCATTATACCAGATGTGATAGGAAGCACCATACGGAAGGGAAAGCGTGTGGCGCGGGCATGGTTTTCGGAGCTTGATACGCTTTGTACCAAATCCGGCACAAAGCACACCGAACAAAAACGAACCAAAAAAGAAAAAAGAACGAGCGATAGCCTAAAGCCATCGCTCGTTCTCCACTTCAATCATCTACCTCAATCATCTACCTCAATCACCAAAGAAGCCGAACGATTGTCATCTTGTCACCCTGTGATCAGGCAGGAACAAGTGCACCAGCCAACGCCGCAGCCTCGACGCCCAGATAGCCTTGCGCCACCAGCAATTCCGCGTTGAGCAGGCTACCGCCAGCCGCGCCCCGGATGGTGTTGTGTCCCAGAGCCAGGAACTTGACATGGAAGAGCGGGTCCTCCCGCAGGCGGCCCACCACCGTCGCCATACCAGGGATGCTGCCCGCCAGCCGATCCATGCGGGGCTGGGGTCGGTCCACTTCATCTTTGTAGATGATTGGGGGCTGGGGCGCGCTGGGCAAGTTCAATCGTTGAGCCAGAGGGGTGTAGTCGCTCCAGGCCTGACGCACATCTTCCAGCGAGGGGCGATCGGCAAATTCAACGCTGACCGCCTCCAGATGGCC
>JAHEML010000658.1 GCA_024643705.1 Caldilineaceae bacterium
GGGCACAGGCACAGCTCCCAGCGATCTAAAAGTCAGCGCCAACCCGACAGGTTTTGCCATAGGAATCTACACCGGCACGGTGACGATCGACGCTGGAGCCATGAGCGAATCGGTGCTGGTCAGCCTGGAAGTGACCGCGCCGACGTATTCGATTTTCGTGCCAGTTGTCGTGCGCTAGGCGCGAATCTCCCTGCAAGAGAGCTTGCATACACGGATAAAAGAGAACTCTGATTTTATCCGTGTATGCAAATTCTCACCCATTCATAAAGGTTAGTGGATATGTTGATTCGGAAACTGATTTTGGGATTTTTTGTAGTGGGGTTAGCCGTGTGGGCGCGAACAGTGTTGGCCGCGCCAGGGGTGGACTGCGCCTGGCCCAACAACACCACCGGCGCGTGGACCGACGCCGAGACGTGGAGTTGCGGCACAGTCCCCGGCATCGAAGACGCAGTGACCGTTGGCCTGGGTGCGGTGATTACCCTGGACACAGCCGAGGCGGTCGACAGCCTGACCCTCTCTGGCGGCACAATCAGCGGCTCCGGTTCGCTCAGCGTGAGCGGGGCGGTGTATGTCGTCGATAATCTGGTCGACGTAACGATCTCCACCGCTGGCTCCTACTTCCCCAGCCTGCTTCTGTCGCCCTTGCAGGGCATCGTCTCCATCACCGACCCAACTCTGCAATCCGGCAGTCTGGCAGATGTGACGGTCAGCCAGCCCATCGGCAGCAATGCAGCCATCGTTCTGGACATCGGCGCGCACCCCATTGCAGCGCTGACAATGAACAGCGGCAATCTGGGTTGGATCGGTGAAGTGACAGTTACGAACAGCCTGCTCTGGAGCAATGGCAGCCTGGGCGGCGGTGCTGCCCTGACAATGACCGTTGGCGCGGGCGCGACTTTTACTATCAGCGAGGGCGGCCACAGCGTCTATGCCCCGAGGGGATGACCGGCAGCTTCCCGGCTCAGTTTGTCAACAACGGCACGCTGGACGCGGATGTCACCGGCGACCCGATTGTGCCGGTCAGCGGCTTTGCGGCTTTCGTTAACAACGGCACTTTCCGGCGTAATGGGGGCAGCGGCACCCTCTATTTTGACGTGCCGGTGATCAACAACGGCACCTTCGAAATCGGCGCGGGGACCGTGCGCTTTTTCAGCGAATTCACCCAAAAGAGTGGTCTCTTTCAGTTGAATGGCGCCACAATCGAGGGCAACAGCCAGTTCGGTTTCATCACCTTTGAGGGCGGCCAATTGCAGGGCAACGGCACACTCAGCGTTCACGTGCGCAATCCGGGCGGGACGTTCTACCCCACGGGCGAGATGAAAATTGTGGGCAGTTATGTCCAGGGGCCAGCCGCCACCCTGCGGGTTGACATTGCCGGTTTCACCCCGGCCACGGATTTTGGCCTGCTCACCGTGACCCCCAACCAAGGCATCGGCGGCGGTGTCACGCTGGACGGACATCTGCTTGTGGACAAAAGCGGCGGCTTTGTGCCCGCTTCGGGCGACCGCTTTGTCATCGCCACCTGCGCATCCCAATGCAACGGCGCATTCATTTCGGTGGACGGGTCCATGTCCCCGACCTTTAGTAGTTTTGCCGCCGGCGGCGAAGTGGTGGTGGCCGAGCCGACCAACGCGGCCATTCTGCGTAGTAAACCAGATATTCGCGTGGGAGAGCGCAACAGCAGTAACGGCTATACCCTCCACATTTATAACCCTTCCGCCGAGATATTGACCGTCAGCAATTTGGCGGCCACCCTGCCGATCAGCTTTACCTATCAGACTGGTTCCACCACAGGCATACTCATAGCGGATCCCTTTGACGCACCGGGAACAGATTCGCGAATGCTGATCTGGTCGGGCAGCTTCTCGGTGGCCGGGGGCGCAGAGGCGATTCTCCACTTCCACATCGGGATTGGGGCCGATATGACCGACGGCGAAAAGACGATTGATTGGGCTGCGACCGGATCCAGCGGCGGGCAGACAAATCCACTTGCGGTGAACAGTGTGGCCCCGATTGACATACGGACAGGCGCGTCCGCCGAGGTAACGCTGGGCGGCAACGCTATCGTTACCAACGACCCATTGCCCAAGCTTATCATACGCAGAATTAACCTGGCCACCACATCTATCTCCATCAATGCGCGTATAACTTGCCCCTACCCCACCCCCTGCGGCACGCTGTCCAACGTCTACGTGGGGCAGATGGTGGACGGGAAGGGGGTGACGATCTTCCACCTGGCCCCGGCGGTTCAGGCGGCGGGTGAAGAGTCGGTGACCAATGACTACGGCTTCTGGGGCGGCACCATCCCCGGCGAAGGGGTGATGCCCGGCGGGCCGAGAAGGGTCATCAGTCGCCCGCCGTGGCCGAGCATCCGGTTGCACAGCGTGCGGACTTCCGCGTCCCGGCCCAGCAGGGGCGTGGACGGCGCAGGCAGACGCGCACGGTCCGGCTTTGTGCGGCTGATTTGCCTGCGAGAAATGGACGTGACTGCTGCGGGTGGACGTTCATGTCTGGCTGCGGCGGCCTGCTCCACCATACGGGCGGCCAGCAAGGGTTCGTCTTGCAGGCCCAGGGCGGGCACAAAGTTGTCGGCCACTGTTGCCACATCGGGCAGGCGGCTCTCTTTTTCCAGGCTGGAGATAGTCGAAATGCTATAGCCCACAGCCGCGGCCAAATCGCTTTGGGTCATGCCGGCCCGCTTGCGCATCTGGCGTAGGAGCGGTCCGAAGGTGGGGGGAAGGATGTGTGACATTGGGGTATTATAGCAGATTTATGTCTGCTCAATCATTGGGGTAAACAGACCTGTCAGGTGCGCCAACCGAATTTGCTCGTTTGCCAGACTTTTCCACTGGCGCACCTGACAGGTCTTTCTTTGACACATGGAGAAAATACGCAGATTTTGTGTAAAAATCGCCCCGTTTGGCTCCTTCTTTGTTGTATCCTTCGCGGCATGGCCCATAAAATCTACCGTTCGCTGGAAATTGTCATCACTGAATTGGCGACCATTGTCTGGGACGAGGCTGGCATACCGCCCGTGGCTGTAGAGGATGGTCGCGAGCGCGCCGT
>JAHEML010000659.1 GCA_024643705.1 Caldilineaceae bacterium
CCGCCAGGCGCACCAAACGCAACCCCACATCAGCGTCGGGGATGAGCAACGACTCTTCGCTGCCCGCAGCCGGAAAGACAAAGCCCATGCGATCGGTAGCGGTCTGCTGGCCGGGCAAGAGCAGGGTTCCCGGCAGATTGCTTTCCAGCAGAATACCGGGCACTTCGGGTTTCATTTGAATGGATGTGTTGTTGAGCCGGGCGTTGCGGGCACGGCCAACCGGCAACAATTGGGTTGCATCATCCAGCTCCACTTGCAGGGCCGCCGTCTGCCTGTTTTCGCTCTCCTGATCGCCAATCACCGCGTAGCGCAAATGCAATTCGCGCTGGGGGAAGTGAAACTCGCTGCCAGGGGCTAGGGGGGAGGGTGTGACTTCCCAGCCAAAATTGATGCCGCCCCACACCACGGCCAACCCCAGCAGAAAGCCCGCCACCAGCAGAGGACGCACATAATAGGCCCAGGCGTGTCCCTGTACCAGCCAACGCATCTCGCTTTCGCCATCTTCGCTCGATGAATCGGTCACCTGGGTGCGGCGCACCAGCACCGATGGGTTGGCATCAAAACGGTCGCCCAACCGGGCACCCACAAGCTCGGCCATGCGCGCAAAGGGGATGTCCACTGCCGAGCGGGAACGAAAAACATCCCCAGTTGCTGGGACGGAGAGAGGATCGCCTGCCGCCATTTTGGGCCGCCCCAACAGCCTGGGCAATCGGCGGCTGCGCAGAAGCTCGGCAAGCTGTTCGCCTAGGTGGACTAGGAGCAGAAGCCCCAGAATTGCCAACCCAACACGGATCAAGGGGCTATGGATCAAGTCGAATAACCCAAGCTCATCGAGCAGCGCGCCCGATGCGCCATATTCGTTGCGGATTGTGAGCAGCCAGCGGGTGGCCCCTGCCGGGTTGTTGGCATATTGGCCCGGCAACTGGGGAATCGCCATCCCCACAATCACCAATACAAGCAAAAAAGCGCCCACCACAACAAGCCACAACGGTTGGCTCAAGCCTTTCCAGAGCAACAGAAATGGGTCTCGTCGGGCCTGGGGAAGCCCGGCTCGCTTCGGTTCGCCATTCACAGAGATGGGATCAACCATCAGAGCATCCAATCACTTCTTTGGTAAAACAGACTGCATCGCAAAAATGACTCTTTTGAAATTTCGTAGGCGCTGCTTGTAGCAGCGCAGGCATCAAACACCCATTCTTGTCACGAGAATCGAAAGCATTTTTGCCGTTGTGCGGTTAAAAACCGCACCTACAGAACACATTGTACAAAGTTGAAATCACTCAAAATGATGACAAGAACATCTGCCCAGCCCGTAGCCAGGGGTCGTTTGCCAACCATTGGGAAACAGTCTCTTCCAGATTCATCAGGGGCGCATTGCGCTGGGTGCAGGTGGGCAGGGCTTCCAGAAAGGCCGCGCCATAGTCTCGTCGCCAGGCTCGGTTGTCCAGGATAACAACCACACCCCGGTCGGTGGCCCGGCGCACCAACCGACCAAATCCCTGACGAAAACGCAGCACCGCATCGGGCACCACATATTCATGAAACGAGTCGTCGTAACCGTCGCTGCGGGCAGCCACCAAGGGGTCTGTGGGCACGGCAAAAGGCAGGCGTACAATCATCAAGCAAGTAAGTTGCTCACCGGGGAGATCGATGCCTTCCCAAAATGTACCCGTGCCCAGCAGCACAAAACGCCCACCACTGCGGAACTCCTTCAGCAGCCGCCGTCGACTTCCCGACCCATGTTCCAGCAGGCCAATGCCCATCTGATCCAGAGGGCTGCGAATAGCATCAGCAGTGGCGCGCAGATGGGCGTAGCTGGTGAACAAGACAAGCGTGTGGCCCTGGGCTGCCTTGGCCCCGGCCACAATCGCCTTCTCCACACTCTGTTGATAGTGGCCCCTATCTGGCGGCGGCATATCGCTGGGCAGATAGAGCAGCACATTCGATGGATAATCGAAGGGGCTGGCAATGGCCGAAACCTCCGCGCTCCAACCACCCAGCCGATCCTGCATAAAGTCGAAGCCCTCGCTGGTGCGCAGGGTGGCCCCTGTTAAAACAACCGTGCGCAGCCGGTGGAAAAATTCCTTCTCCAGCAGATCGCCCACATGGACAGGCGCGGCGCATAGCTCCACATTCTGCTCCTGGCCCCGGTTGCTGCCGGGGATGGACAGCCAGGTGACGATCTCCTGGCTCGCACCAGCCGAGCGGAAGATTACCCGATCCGCGGCCCCGGTCAGCTCAGCCAGATAGTCTCTATTCGAGCGTAGATCCGCGAGAGCAGGCGAGAGGGTCTCTTCGCTCCACCAGCGCGCCCGGTCCAGCCCGTCGATCAGGGTTTTGCACTCTGCCAGCAGGCTGTGCAGGCTGCGGCTGATCCTGTCCCACTCCATTTCAAGCTGGCTCCAGCGGGGTTGGGCGCGCATGCCGCTGTCCAGCCGCAGCCGCTGGGCATACTCCGCATTCGGGCGAATGCCCTCTTGGGCCTGGGCAAATTGAAGCAGGGATGCGGCAAAGTCGCCCAGGGGGACAGAGAGACCCCGAGCCGTTTCGTCGATCTGGCGGCTCTGGCGCTGCCATTCGGGCTGGCTTTCCAGGCGGCGTCGTATCTCGACGCTGGGGAAGATGCGGCTCAGTGCGCCGTCGATCTGTGCCCGATCCGTGCGGGTGGTCAGGGCATCGGTGGCTGCATCTTCCAGCCGGTGGGCCTCGTCGATAACCAGATGATTGTAGGCGGGCAGCAGACGATGGCCCGTTTCCACATCGGCCAGGAGCAGAGCATGGTTGACCACCAGCAGGTGAGCTGCGTCGGCTGCCCGACGGGCCTGCCAATAGAAATCGTGGGAGCCGAATTCGCCCCGTTTGTGGCTGGAGCTGCCGCAGATTTCTTCGGTGCAGATGGCCGAGTGCGAGGCGATCTGCTGCCAGAGCGAGCGCTCTTTGGGATCGTTGATGGCAAGCTCGGAGAGATCACCGGTGCGGGTGGTGGGCAACCAGGCCAGCACTTTGGCCAGCAGACGCAATTCGACCACGGGCAACTGGCGGCCCCTGGTCCACTGCTCCAGCCG
>JAHEML010000660.1 GCA_024643705.1 Caldilineaceae bacterium
CCGATCCTGGTTATTGCTTGCGCTCGTTTTTTCCCTGCTGCTCATCCTGGCGGTCTCCCACCTGAACGCCTTTGCCATGCCTGCCGATCGTGGGGCAGCGGATCATCCCCCAGTAGATGTGGGGGTACGGGCCTCTAATACCTACACCCTCACCTTACCCTACGTCGCCAACCAGACGTTCGCGGTGGTTAGCATGAGCCTGGTGGGGGTTGACGGCAAGACGCCCCTCAATGGTTCGATTCTGTCCGGTCAATCTGCCACAGTCGAGATCGCCCTGCTGGAAACCCTGACCGATCTGCGGGTGACGTTGACACCAGGTGGTGGCAGCGCCCAGGATGTCACCGATCAATTCCCTGGCCTGGAGACATCCCAACTGAGCCAGGCAGCGCTGACCAGCCAACCGGGCGACTACACCGTAACCGTGTCGGGCAAGCGCAACGGCAGCGATCGCAACGCGACTGCCGGTTTTGTCCTTTTGGGTAGCCAGGACAACTTTGCTTCCAGTCAGGCTTTTGTCCCACAGATCGACGCCAGCCTCTCGATTTCCCACGAAAGCAACACACTCCTGCTGCTCTTCCCCGAAACCGCAACCCCAGAGGCGATGGCTGCTCTGCTGGCTGAAAACAATCTACGCCCATTGGATGTAGACCTCTCGCTCAAACTGGTGCGTGCGCAACTTTCCGGCGGCATCTCGCCAGCATCAATGACCCAACTGCTCCGGGACGATCCCCGGCTGGATGCCGCTGGACCAAACTTTTTGCTGGAGGACGAACCCGCCGCTGGGGAACGTTACCCGGCCCGTCTGTCAGCCACCTACAAAGCCAGCAGCGACCCAACCTGCTCGGCAAATGGTGGAACCAACCGAGGCTGCTTCGATCACTCTGGCGACGCCACCGACGAACTGAAAATCTTCCGCTACCACTACTTTCTGGACACCTTTGCGGCCCATCGCCTGGTTGAGAGCTTGGTGCCAGTCGCCACACTTTCCACCACCATCGCCGTCATCGACACGGGCATTAGCATCGCGGGGGCCAATCCCCTGGACATTCCCCCGGGCCAATTTGCCAACATCACCCCCTTGCCCGCCACCTTCAACAACACAGGTGGAGTCGTTGGCGGCCCCTTTGGTCTGGCAGCGGTGGCCGATGGCAACGGTCACGGTACATCGGTGATGGCCGCGGCCGCGGGACGTGGCACAACCACCCTGGGCACAGGGCCACACCTGCGGGTACGCCCTGTGCGTTATGCCAACGCCAACTTCTATGGCTCTCTGGAGATCGCACTGTCCGGGCTGGCCCGCGACAAGGATGTGGTTGCCATCAACGGCTCATTTGGCACAGGTTCCATGGACCGCTTTGAGCCGTACACCGACCTCAACGGCAACAGCCGTTGGGATGCGGGCGAACCCTTTACCGACCTGAGCGGTGACACCTTTTGGACGGGCCGTGATGGGACAGTCTCCGCCTGGGAGCGGCTTTACGTGTTGAACAACGTTGTACCCATTGTGCGTCCTGTATTTATGCGCATCTATGCCCGGCTAATGAACCCCTTTGTGGATCAAAACAACAACCGCACCTATGACGCGGGCGAACCCTTTGCCGACACCAACGGCAACGGCATCTATGATGGTGCTGGCGACGGCAAAATCTACGTGGCGTCGGGTGGCAACGACGGCACAAGCTATGGCATCGAAATCTATCCAAAAGTGCTGGGGCCGCCCCATACCCGCGCCCGCACCGCCGCCGATTACCTGTTGATGGTCGTATCCAATTCTCAGACCCAGGACGACATACGCGGCCAGGAACAGTTACGTTTTAGCAGCAACTATGGGCCGCAAACATCGGTGGCCGCGCCGGGGGGGCGGGTGATCCTGCCCGACAACACAGGCGCACTCGGACCCCACAGTGGCACATCCTTCTCGGCCCCCCACGTGACGGGGCTGGCTGGCGAGATGATCTACCTGGATCAGCACAGTAATCCACCGGCCAGCCGCCTGTCGCCCTTGCAAATCATCGAAGCAATCGAAGCCACCGCCGACGATCTGGGTACAAACGTGAACGGCGACAGCGCCACCAGAGCCAACAACCGCCCGACCAACGGGCCAGACATCTACTTCGGCCACGGACGCATCAACGCTTGGAAAGCCATGCTGGCCGTGGTGAACCGGGGCATCGCCACCGAGAGCCACACCAACGCGGCCGCGGCATTCCCCGCGCTCACCGCCATCAACGAAGACAATACCAAATGGTACGGGCTAAAGGTTCACGCGCCCATCCAGGGCAGTACGCTCTGGATAGACGGTGTGCAAGTCGCCGATGCTGGTTCGACCGCGCCGGGTGGTGTCAACGCCTACGCGGGGGTGCGCACAGATCGCACCATCCGCATCGGTGTGAAGGACGAAGACCCCACCAGCGGAGTTGTACCTATGGGCAGCGCCAGCGACTTTCTAATCACAGTCAGCGTCGAGCGGGCCGACCTGGTAAGAGCTGGCGGCACGGCCAGCCTGCAACTGCGCCGACCCGGACAGACGGCAGCCGACGCCCCCTTCTTTGTGCTGGAGCTGAAACTGCAGGAGATGCGCGACAACAAAGTGCCTGGTGTAATTTTCGACGATTTTGTCTTCGAAATCACCCCGCCCGACTTTGGCGATTCCAGCGCGTCGCCCACATCCCTGGCCGACGACGGCGCACGCCATCTGCATTTTCAGATGGAGTACTTCGGCAAGGCCAACGCATTTTATAGCCTGGAGGCTGTCTCCCCGGAACACAAGGTCTTTGGCGTAGCCGACCCCGATGGCATCACCAATTGGGGCATCAATCTGGAAGACCTGGACGGCAACGACGACGGCGTGACCCTCTACCCGCTGAGTTACAAACCCGGCGGCACGGGCCGGGCCGATGTACGGGTGTGCGTGTCCGAGACCGGTGCGCGCTACGATGCAGCCAACCTGGACAAGCAGCTTTTTGTGAATGGGTGGATCGATTGGGATACCAATGGCAGTTGGCAGGAAGGTGCTGGGAAAGAACAAGTGCTGGATGGTCTGCGCCTGGCCCCCATCACCGAC
>JAHEML010000661.1 GCA_024643705.1 Caldilineaceae bacterium
TGTGCCAGTACATCCAACGGAACATGACTTTGCCCCAGTGATTGATGCGCGACTCCTTCAACAAAGAGAAGGGACCAACCCCTGGCAGGGGAAAATGTCCGGGCAGAGGCTCCACATCATAGTTGAAATCGATGAGAAAACCTTTGCCAAATCCAGATTCAATGTAGCAATTGGCGTGACCGTCGAAGATCTCCTTCAACTCCAGCCCTTCGGAATAGCGGACGAAGTTCTCGATGAAGCCATCCACTTGGAAGTGGGCCACAGAACCGGCTTTGGAACTGGGCAGATCGGTTGCATCGCCTAGCACAAAGACATTCGCATAATTCTTTGCCTTCAACGTATGCTTTTCTGTTGGGACAAAATTGAGATCATTGCCCATGCCAGAGCGCTCGATCACATCGGCCCCCATGTTCACTGGAACAGTCACAAGCAGATCGTAGCCTATGCGCCGTTCATCCCAAGAGTAGATGGCCTTCTCCTCCGGGTCCACCCGCCCGATATTGAACTCGGTTTCCACCTGGATCCCCTTTTCGGTCAAGAGATCACCCAACAGCGCCGCCGCTTTTGGTTTGGTAAATGCACCGGGCAGCGGGGTTGCCAACACCAACTCCACCTTGTCCCGCATCCCTCGCTCGTGGAAGAACCAATCGGCCAGAAATAGAAATTCCAGAGGGGCAACCGGGCATTTGATGGGCATCTCGGCAATGTTGAGAACCAACCGTCCGCCTTCCCATGTGCGCAGGAACTTTTGCAGAGCCAATGCTCCATCCAGGGTATAAAAATCAAAAATCGTGCTTCGCCACCCATCGCCCAATAGGCCCTCTGTTTCGGCGGGAACCACCTGAGAACCAGTGGCGACAATCAAATAGTCATAGGCGACTACCTTGTTATCCTTGGCAAGCACCACCTGGTTCTTTTCCGGTTCAATCAATTCAATAGGCGATAGAATCATCTCCACCTGGGGTGGCAAAAAATCCCGTCGAGGTTTGACCACATCCTTTTTGCCATAAATGCCAAAGGGAACAAAGAGAAAGCCAGGCTGGTAGTAGTGGGTCTCTTCCTGATCCACAATTGTGATCTTCCACTCGCTGCGGTCCAACTCGGCGGCAAGCCGATTGGCGACCATTGTCCCTGCTGTACCAGCCCCCAAAATCAATAACCGTTTCATGCCAACTCCTTTGCACCTGCCATTTTCAAAGCCGAGCCTAACTATATTCTCGGTAGCACTCTAATTTTTATAGTGCACATATAGTTTAGTGCCAAGAAGGCCAGGTAACACCAGACCACAGATCGGGAGCCGAGCTATCCACTTGACCAGTATTTGTGAAATATTTCATAAGTACCTGTTTTTGTGATTTTCTCTGTTTGACGCCTTTCATCTCTGCTGGCAGAATAGAAGCACGATGACACTTCCCAAACTCTACAATTCCACCACCTCTTTGGGGCGCTCCTTTGAAACGAATTGCCGCGATCATCACCGAATACCGGCCCCGCTCCCACGCGGATGTCATTGTCACCAAGTTTCTTAAAGGCTTTCCCACCGACAACGGACTGATCCCGCCACAAGTCGAGATAGTTTCTATGTATGTGGACCAGTTCGCCGAGAACGATCTCAGCCGCCAATATGCCGCCGAACACAACGTGCCCATCTACAACAGCATTCCACGGACCTTGACTCTGGGCGGCGACAACTTGGCCGTGGATGGGGTCTTGCTAATCGGCGAACATGGGGATTACGCCTGGAACGAGAAGGAGCAACATCTCTACCCCCGCAAGTATTTTCTGGAGCAAATCTGCGGGGTGATGGCCACCAGTGGCCGGTCTGTACCGCTTTATAACGACAAGCACCTCTCGTACAACTGGCACGACGCCCGCTGGATGTACGATCGTATGGCTGGGCTGGGCGCGCCCTTTATGGCCGGTTCATCCCTGCCTTTGGGCTGGCGTTCCCCCTGGCTGGAACACGAAAAGGGTACGCCCATTCAGGCCGCGCTGGCCGTGGGCTACAGCGGGCTGGATATTTACGGCTTTCACACCCTGGAAGTCTTGCAATGTATGGTGGAACGACGAGCGGGCGGCGAAACCGGTGTGGCCTCTGTCCTCTGCCTGGAAGGGGATGCCGTGTGGCAAGCCGCCGCAGATGGCCGCTGGGACAGGCGTCTGGCCGAGGCCGCCTGTGCACCCATCGACGCCGATCGCAAGCCAGCGGGGTCGATGGAAGAGAATTGCCCCAACCCGGCTCTCTTTTTGGTGGACTATCGGGATGGAACCCAGGGCGCTGCGTTAATGCTTGACGGCTACGTGGAAACCCTGGCCTATGCCGCCGATGTGGGCGGCGAGATTTCCGGCACAGAATTCTATCTTCAAGATGGCGATCCCCATTCCCATTTCAGCTACCTCAGCCTGAATATCCAGGAAATGTTCCTCAGCGGTGTACCCACGTACCCCGTCGAGCGCACCCTGTTGACAACCGGTGTGCTGGAGGCAGCGCTGGATTCCCGCTATCGGGGGCACGTGCCGGTTGCCACACCCTATCTGAACATCGCCTACAACAGTTACGATTCTATACCCTGGCGACCCCGCGGCTTGCGCCCAACGGGAGCCTGCCTTCTGCCCTTTTCCTAAATCCAAATCTTCACCCCAACCCATTCCCTTATCTCACCTTCAAGTGGAGGAAAATCCATGCGAGCTGTACAAGTGATGGCCCCTGGCCGGGCCGAGTTTGTTGATGCACCGAAACCCGAACTAATTCCAGGCCACGCGTTGGTGCGTACCCGCCGTCTGTCGCTCTGTGGTAGCGATATTTACACCCTACACTATGCGCCGCCAGAGATGTACCCATTCCCGCCAGGCACATCGGGCCACGAAATGGTGGGCGTGGTAGAAGCAGTGGACGCGCCCGGTTCGGGCATCAAGCCGGGGATGATGACATTGACCCTGGTGATGGGGAATATGGCGATGGCCGAGTATTATCTGGCCCCTGTAGAGCATGTGATTCCCCTGCCCAACAACAAACCTATCGAAGAGTTGTTGCAGGCTCAACAATTGGGCACCATTCTCTA
>JAHEML010000662.1 GCA_024643705.1 Caldilineaceae bacterium
ACGGCGGTCACTGCGCCGGCAGCGTGGGCCGCAGCATCCCGCAATTTCACCCCGACAAAGGCGCCGGTCAGGGTCAGCCCCCGCTCGCGAAATGTCGCGGCCAGTGGGGCTGGTTCGGTGGGCATAAAACCCCAGTCGCCCAGTTCGCTGCCGACGTAGCCGCTTTCGGTCAACTCATCAAGCATGGAAGCGTAAATCGTGCGATCTTCCTGGGTGCTGCCGAACTCCAGGGTTCCCCAGGAACACGGTGCATTGCCAATCTGGATGGGCATAATGGTTCTCTCCGATTTTTCGCGGTGTGAGGAGGGGAATAGACTTGACTCGCTGTTCAATATCATATAGTGTACCTTGACTTTGATCAAGCAGGCAGGTTGTCGATTTTCGTCAAATGAACCCGAATCCCCCCACGGTCCGGCCTGAAACCAACCCAACTCCACAATAGCAGGAACCCATCCATGACAGAACGCATTGCACGGCGGGACGAACAACGGCGGCAACGACGCGGGCGGGGCAGCCAGCGGGGGCAGATGAAGCCGATTGAAAACCGGTTGCCCCCTCTCCATCTCCTCGACCCGGCCGGCGAACAGAAAATTCACGATGCGTCCATGCGCCTGCTGCGCGAGCGGGGCGTGCTGATTGTGGACTATCCTCCCGCGCTGGAAACCTTTCGGGCCAACGGCGCGCGGGTGGATGGGATCACCGTCTACATCGACGAAGAGACCCTGCTCCATTTTGTCGGCATGGCTCCGTCCACCTTCACCCTGCTGGCCCGCAACCCGGACAACAACCTGCCCATCGGCGGCAACAAGAGTGTCTTTGCCCCGGTCTATGGCCCCCCCTTCGTCAGCGATCTGGACAGAGGCCGCCGTCAGGCCACCCTGGACGATTTCCAGAACTTTGTGCGCCTGGGCTACATGGCCGAAGAGATTCACCACTCCGGCGGCACGCTTGTGGAACCCAACGACATCCCCCTGGCCCAACGCCATTTGGACATGCTCATGGCCCACATCACCCTGAGCGACAAGGCGTTTATGGGCAGCGTGACCCACAAAAACAACGCGGCCGATACTGTCGCCATGAGCGAAATCCTCTTCGGGGCCGAGGCCATCCGCCAAAACCCAGCCACGATCTCGCTGATCAACGCTTCCAGCCCCATGCGCTACGACGACCGCATGTTCGGCGCTCTGGAAGTCTATGCCAAGGCCAATCAAGCGCTGATCATCACACCCTTTATCATCGCGGGGGCTATGTCGCCCAGCACCCTGGCCGCCACCCTGGCCCAGCAAAACGCCGAAGCCCTTTTCGGCATCTGCTATGCCCAGATGCTCAATCCCGGCACACCCTGCATCTATGGCTCATTCTTGGCGAATATCGACATGAAGAGCGGCGCGCCTTGTTTTGGTACGCCGGAAGATGCGCTGGCGATCTACGGTGGCGCGCAGATGGCCCGCCGTTATGGGTTGCCCTACCGCTCCGGCGGCAACTTCACCGCTTCTACCGTGGCAGACGCCCAGGCGGGCTACGAATCCGCGGGAACCATGTGGCCGACTATCCACGCAGGCACAAACTTTGTTCTCCACGCCGCGGGCTGGCTGGAAGGAGGGCTGATCGCTGGCTACGAGAAGTTCATCCTCGATCTGGAAATTTGTGGGCAGATGCAGCGCATGGCGGCGGGCATTTCTCTGGACGAAGAAGAGTTCGCCTGGGATGCCTACGCCGAAGTCGCGCCCGGCGGCCACTTTTTGGGTAGCCAACATACCCTGCGCCACTATCAGACTGCCTTCTACCAGCATAAAATTTTCTCCATGGACAACTACGAAAGATGGGAAGCCGAGGGTAGCCGGGACAGTCTGATTCGGGCCAACGCCCGCTGGAAGGAGATGTTGGCGAAGTACGAAGCGCCCGCCCTGGATGACACCAAGCGGGCCGAACTTGACGACTACGTGGCCCGTCGTCGCCGGGAAATTATGGCAGGGCGCAACCGGTGACGGGTGTCTTTGCTCTGACCGTCCGGGGGCTGGAAGCTGTCTGCGCGGGGGAGATGGCTCGGCTTGGGCTGACGGTTGGCGAGATCGGCTACCGGCGCGTCCATGCCCAGGCCAAGGGTGATCTGCGGCCACTATTGGCGCTCTCCACCGCCGACGACATTTTTTTGGAAGTCAGCCGCTGGTCGGCCATCGGCCACACAAAAACCGCACTTGACACTCTGCGGGAACTGGCCGGGCAACTCGACCTGTACAGCGCGCTGGCCGTCTGCTCTCAACTGCGCCCGATTGACCGGCGCCTCCTTTTTTCCGTGACGGCCAACTTTGTGGGCAAGCGCAATTACAGCAGCGACGAAATCAAAATGGCTTTGGCCGCGGGAATCGAAGCCAGCACCGGCTGGACGTACAGCCCGGATGACAGTGTGGCGGTGCTGAATGTACGGCTTTTCATCGAGCACGACGAAGCGCTGGTGGGGGTCCGTTTGGGCGCTACGCCCTTGCACCGGCGCAGCTACAAACAAGAGCAGCGCCCGGGATCGCTTAAACCACCCGTGGCCGCGGCGCTGCTGGAACTGCTCCACCTGGATGGTAACGCCGCTTTCTTGGATCCCTGCTGTGGCGCAGGTACAATCCTGATAGAAGCTGCCCGCCGGGGTGCAACGGCCCAGGGCGGCGATCTGTACCTCGACGCGGTGGCCTCGGCCCTCGCCAACGGCGAACACGCAGGTGTCACCCTGGCGGTGGAGCAGTGGGATGCCCGTTCCCTGCCCCTGGGGAATGGTTCGGTAGATGCAATCGCTTCCAATTTGCCCTGGGATCGTCAAGTTGCTATCGACGGTGACGAAGCTACCTTGTATGCCGAGCTTTGCGCCGAGATGGAGCGGGTGTTGCGGCCAGCCGGGCGGATTGCCCTGTTGACCAATCAGCCCGATCTGGTACAATTTGAGCGGTTGGTGTGCCGAGAGCAGATCGAAATCAGTCTCTTTGGGCAGAGACCGACGATTGGAGTTTATGGGTAAATCCTCACAGTGCCTGCTTGGCTTTGTAGCCAATGTGGCGAGGTTTTCTTTGATGAG
>JAHEML010000663.1 GCA_024643705.1 Caldilineaceae bacterium
AGGATTTCCCAATGACCGAGCAAGACCAGTACGACACCATCATTTTGGGCAGCGGCATCGGCGGCGCATCTCTGGCGGCGATTCTGGCCCGCCACGGTTACAAAGTGCTGATGTTGGAAAAGGGGCAGCATCCCCGTTTTGCCATCGGCGAAGCAGCCTTTTTCCGCACTTGCCTCTGGATCTGGCTGACAGGCCAGCGTTATGACGTGCCAGAGCTGCTGAATATCGTCAGCCCAGAAGCCATTGCCGAGCACGTTGCTCCCACCTCTGGGCAGAAGCAGAGCTTCGGCCAGGCGTATCACCGGGCAGGTGAGCCGGTGCGGATTGAGGAAGTTCACAATATCGTGACACCTTTGGCCTTTTTCTTCCGGGATACCCACTTCTTTCGCCAGGACATCGACGACTATCTGGTCAAGGTGGCGGTGGGGTATGGAACGGATTATCGGGATCACACGGATGTTACCCACATCGACCTGGACGACGACGGCGTGACTGTGACCACCGCGGCAGGCGAGCGCTTCTCTGGCCGCTATTTTGTGGACGGCGCGGGCTTCCGCTCGCCTCTGGCCGATCAGCTTGGCCTGCGGGATGCGATGCCCCGCACCCGCACCAACAGCCGCAGCATCTTCAGCCATTTCACAAACGTCCAACCCTTCGACGATACCCTGGATGGTGAGATTCCCGGCTCGTATCGTCTCTTTGAAGGAACACTCCATCACGCCTTCGACGGCGGCTGGTTCTGGGTCATCCCTTTCAATAACACGGAACACAGCGAGAACCCCCTGTGCAGTGTGGGTGTGATGCTGGACAGGGATAAATTCCCCCGGCCCGCGGATGTCTCGGCGGAAGACGAGTTCTGGCAGATTGTCAACCGCTTTCCTGGCATTGCCGCACACCTGCAGGGCGCTCAATCTGTTCGTCCATATGTAGGGACCGATCGCATCCAATACACCGCCAGCCAGGCTGCTGGGCCACGCTATACCCTGCTGACCCACTCCCATAGTTTTGTCGATCCCCTCTACTCCAGGGGGATGATGTGGACTTTTGAGAATGTCTATGCGCTCGGTCACCGGTTGATGAGCGCGCTGGACGCTGATGACTTTTCCATGGAACGATTCGAGTACCTCAATGGGCTGGCCGAGGCTCAATTGCAACAGGCAGATCAGATGGTACACAACGCCTACCGCGCTATGGCCCATTTTGACACGTGGAATGCCTGGCTGCGGGTTTTTATTGCCGGGGAACTGCTGCCCGGTCTTTACCTGTGGCGCAAGGCCCTGCAATACATTGCCACCGGCGACAAAAAGTGGGTGACCGATCTGGATACCGGGCCAAAGCCCTGCTTCGAGACCAGCTTTGCTGCGCCCTATCAAGCACTGGTGGACTACGCGGACAAGCTATTCGGCCAAATGGAGCGAGGGGAGATTGCACCGGAATCCGCGGCTTCCCAGCTATTCGAGCGCATTCAGGCGTCGGACTTCCTGCCCCATCCCGGCTATGCGTTTGGAGACCCGGCTGCCTTGCACAACGACTTTACTCTGCCCACAACCCTGGCGAAGATTATTCTGTGGGGCAAATTGAAAGCGCCCGTAGAGATGCGTACAGAAATCTTTGATCTACCCCTGGGCACCCTGCAAAAAATCGAAATGAAGGGTCGTTTACTCGATCCCTTGCGTAAAGCATGGGCCAGCCAGCTTGTACGTTGGGCAGGGCGAAATACGCCAAAGCACAAAACGCTCCGATCCGCTGTTAGCAGATAACAGTCAACGGTTGATTGAGAATCCATACAATTCGAATGAGAGCCGCCCGGTTTTGCAGAATCGGGCGGCTCTTTTGTTTTCCCACGGATCGGCTGATTCCCCACCTTTTGCCTTCCTCCTTTGCTTTTTGCCTTTCTTATGATGCATCGCCCCCAATCCATGAGGCATCAGCCCCCCCGATTCCTGCTATTCTGGGAACAGAGCAGAACGCACGCCGAATACCGAAATCACCCAATACCAGCCAATGAAAGGGAATGCCCCATGAACAGCCACCAGATCGAAACCGTCCAGCACACCTTTGCCCAGGCCGCGCCCATGGCCGACGAGATTGCCACCCGCTTCTATCAACGGCTCTTCGAACTCGACCCCAGCCTGCGCCGCCTCTTCCACGGAGACATGAAGCAACAGGGCGACAAGTTGATGACCGTCTTGGCCTTTGCCGTGGCCGGGCTGAGCAAACCAGAGACAATCCTTGGCCCCGTGCGCCGCCTGGGAGAACGACACGTCCAATATGGGGTGCAGCCCCACCACTACGCCACTGTGGGCGAGGCTCTGCTCTGGACCCTGGCCCAACTCTTTGGCCCGGCCTTTACACCGGAAGTGGAAGCAGCCTGGGCCGGGGCCTATGGGCTACTGGCTGGGGTGATGCAGGAAGGAGAACGGGAGGCGACGCATGCATGAAGATGTGTACATAAAGTGGGGAAGTGTGATGCATCAACACTCGTCTATGAGGCATCAGGGATTCTAAAACGTGTCACAATGAAACTATCGAAGCAGTTCCAACGAAACATAAAACAAGAGAGGAACAGAACAATGAATTTTGCACAATATGCCAAAGCAGCAGTGATGACAGGATTGGTGACGGTGGCTTTCTGGGGTCAACCCCAGGTGGCTCAGGCCGCAGAGATTGTTGCACCCAGCGATGATGTCATCGTCGAGACCAGCGACCCTGCAAGTTCCACCGGAGACCCAGAATGGCGGTATGTGCCGGTGCGCCGCACAGCCGACGCCAGCACCGACTCGGCAGGGAAAGATGAGCCAGACATTCTCTACGACCCAGATGATGACTTTAAGCCACCAGTTGGGCCTTCGACTGGTTGACATCGCTGAACACAGAAGCTCATTCAGCAAACACACCCACGGCATGACGATTGACGAACTGCTCACAATACCTTTTCTAGCCAACAAAGTGATTCCTGAAAGACCTTTGAACACAGGTAGACGCTGATTTCACCGAATAATTCGTGTTCAAAAACTTTCCCGATTTTACCAAGGAGACAGACCATGAAAACCA
>JAHEML010000664.1 GCA_024643705.1 Caldilineaceae bacterium
GAGGCTGGAAGCGTACCTGTGCCACCGGTATGCTCTTCTTGCTCTCTGACTACCACAGTAATCGCTTCAACCACACTTGGCGTCAACTCTTTGCTTAGCCCGACGATTGTGAACTATACCCTTTCCAAGCCTCATAGACCGGTCAGGTGCGCCACGGGCGATCTATTGTCAGCCCATAGCACCTCTATTAGCGCACCTGACAGGTCTGGGCCGACCCCGGTTTATTGAGGATATCCTTCAGTGACCATAAAAATTCGATCTGACAAGCCAGGGCACAGCAAGTATACTAAGCCCGCACGCTTTCCTGGTATTTCCCACTGGCAAAGGAGAATCTCATGTCTCAAGCTACGCAAAACACCTTCTTGCTTCAAAGTGCGCTGCTGTTTGATGGCGTGACAGGCTCGGTGCGTTCGGGCCAAGCAGTGTTGATCACAGATGGGCGCATCGCCGGTTTGGGTACATTGGCCGAGTTGCGCCAGCAGGTTGGCCCAGATACACCCCTGGTCGATCTGGGCGGCGCGTGTCTGGCCCCAGGCTTGATCGACGGCCATACCCATGTGAGCCTGGCTGGGGATGGGCGACCCTACCAGGGAATGTTTGCCGAAAGCGACGAGATGATGATGTTGACAGGAGCCATGAATCTGCGCCGCCATTTGCAGGCGGGCATCACCACCATCCGCGAACATGGGGCGCGTAACAAGGTCGGTTTTGTCTTGAAGGAAGGCGTCCAGCGGGGCTACATTCCGGCCCCCCGCATGTTGGTCAGCGGGCGGCCCATCACCTGCACTGGCGGCCATTTTCACTTTTGCAACGAGGTGGCCGACGGCGAAGACGAAATACGCCGCTCTGTGCGTCGGCTGGTACACGAAGGGGCCGACTACATCAAAATCATGGCATCGGGTGGGGGAACGGCTGGCACGATTCCCGGCAGAGCCAGCTATTCTACGGCAGAACTCCACGCCGCCGCCCACGAAGCCCATCACTTCCATCGGCTGACAGCCGCCCACTGCCGAGCAAAAGAGTCGATGGTGCGGGCAGTGGAAGCAGGCATTGATCTGATGGAACATGCCGAATTTCTCGACCCGGACAACCAGATGCGTTTTGACCCAAAACTGGCGGAGATGATGGTGGAAACCGGCATCTGGATCAGCCCGACCCTGCAAGCATGGACCAACTATCCGCGCATGGTGGCGCTGCGGGAACGACGCAACCTGGGAAACTTCTCGGCCCAGGACGAAAAGACATTAACTGAACTGGAAGAGGATGCCGAGGTTCGGCTGGACATTATGCGCCGCCTATTGGAATACGACGTGTGGGATCGGATTGTGCCGGGGACCGATTCGGGGGTAGGCAGCCTGGCTTTTGGCCATCTGGACTACGATCTGCAATTGTTGGTACAGGTGGGCTTCACCCCGGCCCAGGCTCTGCTCTCGGCTACCCGCGTCTCGGCCCAGGCCATTGGCATGGAAAACGAACTTGGCGTGATCGCGCCGGGCAAGGTTGCCGATCTGGTGGCCTTTGACGGCGACCCAACCCTGGATATTGGCGCGGTCAGCCGGGTTGTCGCCGTCTTTCAGGCTGGCGTGCAGGTTGTGTAGAAAAGTCTGGCAGACTTCCATGTCAATGAGGCCACGTTGCCAATCAACCTGGCCTATCCAAATTCTCAAGGAACATACCCACCATGACCTACACCAACTTTCTCCGCCGCAACGGTGTTCTTGCCCTGCTACTCTGCTTGGGGATGATCTTCATCCTGCCCGGACTTTTGGACGCGCAGGAGCCAGCGGGTGACCAAGCATTCGATATCGCAACCTCCTTCACCTATCAGGGCCATTTGACCGATGGAGGCAATGCGGCCACTGGTGTGTACGATTTCCGCTTCGCCCTCTTCAGCGCAGCCACTGGTGGCACCCAGGTGGGCAGCTTTGTCGACAAAAATGATGTTGGCGTCACCGACGGTCTATTCACCGTCTTGCTCGGCTTTGGCAACGTCTTCAATGGGGCAGACCGGTGGCTGGAAATTAGCGTGCGGCCAGGCGCGGCAACCGGTGGCTACACCACGCTTGCACCCCGTCAAGCGCTCAGCCCGACTCCCTATGCCGTCACCAGCGCGTCCACATTGGGGTTGCAGGGCCGAGGGGTGAGCAGCACCGCGCCCACATCTGGCCAGGTGTTGGCCTGGAACGGCAGCCAATGGAAACCGAGCAACAATTTTGACCTGCCCCAAAACTGCGCCACCAATCAGATCATCAAATGGAATGGCAGCGTGTGGGCCTGCGCCACAGACCAGAGCGCCGCGTTGGAAACCCGCATTGCTGCCCTGGAGACATTGCTCGTCCATTTCAGCCGCGCGGGCAACGAGCTAACCATCAGCGGGGCCAACCTGCATGTGGTCAACGGACTCAACAACACAAATACAAGCAATGGCCTGGGCAACGTAGTTATCGGCTACAACGAGACACGAGAATTCGGCAGCGACAATCGCAGCGGCTCCCACGTGTTGGCTGTGGGCCGCGAGAACAACTACATTGGCTACGGCGGCATTGTGGTGGGAGAACGGAATACGATTAGCGGCACCTTTGTTTCGGTCAGCGGTGGGTTGGATAACATTGCCAGCGGAGAGTATTCGTCGATCAGCGGCGGCGGCCAGAACAAGGCCAGCGGCGGCCTATCCTCTGTCAGCGGCGGCTATCAGAACGTGGCAAGTGGCCCACAGTCCTCGGCCAGCGGTGGTGCGCGCAATACAGCTAGCGGCGGCTATGCTTCGGTGACTGGGGGGCAGGAGAACACGGCCAGTGGCATTTACTACGCTTCGATCAGCGGTGGTGCTGGAAACATAGCCAGCGCCGAGTCAGCTTCGATCAGTGGTGGTTATCTGAACATAGCCAGTGATCTGTATGCCTCTGTCAGCGGCGGCCGGGACAATACAGCCAGCGGCATGTATGCCTCGGTTAGCGGTGGCGGCCTGAACAAAGCGACCGGAAACTTCGCGTCTGTCAGCGGCGGCGGCGAGAATCAGGCAAGGGGCATCGCTTCATCGGTGAGTGGCGGCA
>JAHEML010000665.1 GCA_024643705.1 Caldilineaceae bacterium
GGTCGGGCTGGGTTTTGCTGGCCCGGCGAGGCACCACTATCTGCTGCCAGAGAAGTCTGTTGGGCAGTCGCATGACTGGGTTCTTGCCCCAAGTGATCTCGACATATTCATGCTCTGGTGCTGTACGGCGAAGCGCGCCCAATAGTTTTGCTGTGTATTGGCCGATACCGGTGGGCTTGCCTATGGCGGATTGGGTGTCGATCGCGATTCGCATGATTTTATCTTAGCATAAAGCGGACAAGCCGTTTAATCCATTTGGGGCGGGCGCTGGTCGTACCGCCACTTAATGTTGCTGCCCAGGGGCCAGGGATGCGGGTTGAGGCAAAAGTGGCGATAGCTGGCAACCAGGCCCCTTCGGCCCAAATGTTTTGGGTGATGGCATTCCGGCGCTCCATATCCCGGTTGCGATGGGCCTTGAGGGCGGCGGCGCTCATACAACTGGCCCGCAGCCGTTTGAGCAATGGATAAATATCAGGGTAGCGTGCTTCCAGGATCGCATAGGCAAGCAGTTCATACTCGTACATTCGATCGAGGGCTTGTGCGTCGGCTGTCACATTGTGCTTGTGACGGCGGTAGCGCACCAAAGGGTCGTTGAAGGCGAGGAGCTGACCAGTGCGAAAGGTTTCAACAAAAAAAACGACCTCGCTCAGGTGTTTGAGTCGCTCGTCGTAGCCGTGCGGTGGGGTGGCGTGAGACCAGGCCATGATGGATGAGGGCAGGAAGAAATTGCGTGGTACAAACCAATCGCGCAAGTAGCCCTGCTTGAGATGGGTGGTCCCGTTGTACACCTGGCTCATGCGCCCCAAGGAGAGACCGCTATCCGAATCGAAAACATCGGCATCGTGATAGCAACCTGTGGCCTGGGGGTGTTGCTGCATGAAGGCAACCTGTTTTTCCAGTTTCTGGGGCAGCATCAGGTCGTCGCCGTCGAGCCATGCGGTTAATTCGCCGGTTCGCAAGGCAAGACCGCGGTTGATGTTGGCGGGAATGCCTGTGTTGTGGGCCGAAAAGGCAATCTTTATTCGATCCGGATAGAGTGTCTGATAGTGGTGCAGGATGTCTGGTGTTGCGTCAGTTGAACCGTCATCTGTGATGATGATCTCGTAATTGTCATAGGTTTGCTGGAGCAGGCTCTCTACAGTCTCGGTTACCAGATTTTCTTGATTGTAGGTACAAACGACGACACTGACTTTGGGGGTATGGGGTTGTCTAGTCATGGCGAAGAAATCCGTTGTAAGCCAACGCAGAGCAGGCGGGGAGGAACGAGTGCAAGTCGCTTATGGGTTAGAGAAATAGGTCTTTCAAGACGCAGCTCCACGTATCCGAGTATTGGTGATAGCGTCCTGAACCCAGCTCGCGCATGACAGGCCCCACGCGCTGCCAGGCGGGCTTTGCGTGAAACGAGGCGCGTGCAGCCAGGTGGTGTTCCTTTTGGGCAAGCAAGTTGAGTGTGTTTGCCGAAGCCGAAGCGGTTCCCGTGGCATCTATTGCTTGAAGCCGGCTCTGTATGTCTGTAAACCGCTGGGCTTGACGCATATAGGCCGCATATTGGACGTGACGCGATCGCCAGATGCGTTGAAGAAGTGTTTCGCGGCCGATTGCTGTCTGTTGCGCCGTGTGCAGTCGGTAATAGATCGTGGGTTTGCCTGCCGGAACCCCTTTGTGTCCAAGACAGCTTAGGAGCATGGCAATCCAGCCGTCGTGGAACCAATAGTCAGAGATGGGCAGCAGGTAGGGTTTGAATGTGGCTCGGAACATCAGGGTAGCACCGGTGACTCGGTCAAATTTCAACAGTTCGCGCACTTGTTCGTGGGGGCTGGCTTTGCGGTATGTTTCGCTGTCGAAGCCAGTGCCCTGCCACATGGTGTCGGTGGCAAGATTCCGATCCCCTCCATGCCAAAGAATCATATCGGAAAAAGTGTAGCCAGCATGCTGGTCGTGGGCCAAACAGTCTTCCAATGTCGCCAGCTTATCTTCCATCCAATAGTCGTCTTGATCGCAGCATGCGATCAAATCTCCGCTGCACAGCCCAATCGCCTTCTCGAAGTTCTTGGTGGAGCCGAGGTTGTCGGCATTCCGCACAATCTGGACAGAAAAGGGCGCATGGTGGGCGAAATCATCCAGAAGAGCCAGGGTACCATCCGTGGAGCCATCATCACAAGCAATCAGCTCATCTGGCAGGCGCGATTGGCAAACGATACTCTTTAGCTGCGCAGGAAGATATTGGTGGCCGTTGTAGGTGCATAGGGCAATGGATATTCGCGGCTGGTTCACGATAGGTGGAAAAGATTCTTGTAATAGTAAGGGCTGGTGGTCATTTTGCTAAGAGCCATATGCTCATTTGGGCGGCGAACCTTGAGATAAATGACAAAGATGAGATTCGCCAGGGCAGCGGGCACAAGGGTGACAAAGAGCGCTTGCAGCCGGAGAATGTTTGACAGTTGCCGTTCTTTGACCAGGTATTGGTATTCTTTGCGCGAATAGGCACCTGCGGCCCGATAGGAGAGCAGCAGACGTGCATGTTGCCAAGGCTCGCGTTCGGCTGCAATGGCCCGGGCGGCAAAGCTACACTCTTCGAAGGACCAAACCAAATCCGGCCACTTGAACATCCAAATATGAAAAGCTCTGCCGCTCCAAGAGCCGACGCCGTAGCGAATCCTAATCAGCGGTTTTTCGAGCACACAGACTTGGCCTGGTAGAGGTGATTGAAAAATGACGCCTACATGAATAAATTCTGTTCCGTAATAGGGGGCGCGTTGGCGTTGCATCCACAGCTTGCGCTGGATCACAACACAGCCGATGAAAGTTAGATTGGTCCCAATTTCGCTAAGCAGGCGATCGTGTTCCCCTGCTTGGTAAATGCGATCTGCGTCGATGGGAATAAATCTGTCGTTGTACCGAAACGAGTAATCGGCGTTCCAGACTTCCGAGTTGACCACGATCAAGGAGTAGTTGTGCTCAGTTGCCGAGAGCAAGGTGGCGACAGCGCCGTTTTCGATCAGATCATCGTCGCCAAGCAGCCAACAATAATCGCCCTGGGCATATTGCACAGC
>JAHEML010000039.1 GCA_024643705.1 Caldilineaceae bacterium
GATACTTGCGGCATCTGTTTGAGCTTGTCGATTGCCCAGGCAGCAAGCCAACCGAGCAGGATAGACAGGGGCACATATGCACCAATGACCAGCAGAAAGTTGGTGATCCAGCCGGTTCCGGGCAAGCCCACCAGAAAGGGGTTTGTCATCAGGAAGACAATGGGCGCGAAAAGTGCCAGGGGGATCGCCAGTTCTCGCCTTTTCCACAGTGCCACCACCCAGGCAATCAATGCACCTGCCGAAAGATAGGTGGTGTAATATTTGCCGAAATCGGACCAGGCTTGCAGTTCTGTCCGAAAGGCAGTCGTCGTATCTATGTCGCGTGTTACCACTGTGGAAAATGTGTTGGACAACTGTCCACGCTGGACAATGAGAATCCACGGGGCGATCAGCAATGGCGCGACCAGTGCCACACCGACCAATCCCCCCACGCGCCGTAGCCATTCGCCTGGACTCTTGCGCCAGAGCCAAAAGGCCCACAGCACCCACGCAATCCCCGCGGCCGCGGCAACTGTAGCCACCCGATAGTGGGTGAGAGCCAAACCAACTGTCAATAGAGCCACCAGGAGCAAGAAGCGCGGTTTTGGCCTTGTCTTTTCGGTCAGCCACACATCAAAAGCCCACACCAGTACGGGCAGGATGACTTGGCCGGCCAATTGGGTGTATCGCCCCCAGTTGAGGTAGTAGCCCGGCATTTGCGAAAGGAAACCAGCCACCAGCACAGCAACGACACCAGCCCAGCAGAGGCGACCAGTCCCTCGGCTTCCAGTCAAACGGCTCTCAGTCAAACGGAGGGTCAGCGGGAGCAGGGCCAGCACGGCAAGAACATTGAGCATCTGCCCGGTGATCAGCACCGCATGAGGTGCGTCTGTGTTGGTCACCCATGCCCAAACAGCTGCAGCCGTATGAAACCCGAAGTGATAGGTCATGGTGTGCAAGGGAGCGTAAGGAGTCCAGGAATCGAAAAGACCACCGTTATCCACGAGCAATTGGACGATCATGGTGTGGTGGACGGAATCACCCCACATGGGCGCGGGCAAGGTGCGTATGGGTAGGAGACGCACAACTGTTAGGAGGAGGAGCAAGGCTGCCAGTGTCCAATCGGGCAGGTGGGCAGCACCAAACCAAGCCCACAGTCGGCGCGGGAAAGCAGCAAGCGAGGCGCGTTCGGCCCAAAGCAGGTAGAGTCCGCCCACAACTCCTGGCAGCCAAGCAAGCCATTCCCCAAGGGTAAGCCCCAGCGAACGGCTCCACAAGAAGAGCAGAGGGTAGAGTGCCAGGCTCAATCCACAGGCCACGCCCAACCCTTCGGCCCAATGCAAGGAATGACCCGGCAAAGACCACCGCGTCAGGGCTAATCCCGGCAGCACAAACAGAAACAGGGCGACCAAGATCATGCCCATCAAACCCAGGCCAAATCGAAGCAGATCAACCGCAATCGCCCAACTCGAATAATCGGCGGCAAAGGCAACATCGCCTGCTTGGGGCAGATTGTTTTGCACCAAGGCTCCGTCGGGATAGTTGTCTGTTTCTGATGCGCCGATCAGAACATCGGCACCTTCGACAAGGAAAAAGTAGCGCTTGCCGTGGGAATCGGCCTGGGGTGCGAAGGAGAAGCGAGCGGTTGTCTTATTATTGACGGGATTGTCTGCCCGCGCCGTTGCCAAATCGTCCTGGGTAGCGATGTCGGCGCGCAAATGGAGCACCGGCACGGCTCCGCCCGCAGACTGGGGGGCCAAAGAGAGTTCAACCCCGTTCAAGCCAGCGTGTTGGGCGATGAATGTTTGGCCGATTGGGACGTCGACGGGTAGATAAACGCTGCTCTGGGGCTGAACTGTATCGCTAAAGCGATTGCCGACACAGCCGGAAACAAGAAAACCGATGAATAAGATCAGAAACAGACTGCGCGTTGATCGGATCATTGCAGATGTGCGTATCGTTTGAGCACAGAGTTGGGTAAAGCTATGGGCGCCATCAACCTGCGCCAGTTGTCCACCTGTCGCCATTGTTGTTGAATAGATCGTCGCTTGCGCAGAAACAGAGGCAGTTGTCGCAGAGCAGCCAAGCGTCCCTGCAAACTGGAAAAGTTGTGGGTGAGTAAGATACTGGTCATCACAGACATGAGGTCGTAGGCAAGGATCATCGGCAGCAGAAGTGCCAACCAGGGCATAGGGTAGTTTTTGATGATGAGCCACACCTTGTTTCGCCCTTTGAGAAAATTTTTGAAAGGAGAGTCGTTGCCCAGAGTGGCAGAATGGATGTGATAGACCCGGGCTTTTGGCTCCAGAATCGATCGCCAGCCAGCCAATCGCGCCCGCCAGGCCAAATCTACATCCTCCAAATAGGCGAAGAAATCCTCGTCAAAGCCGCCGATTTCGGACAACATTGCCTGGGAATAAAGGGCGGCTCCCCCGCAAGCCCCGAAAATTTCCACCGGATTGGTTTCCTCGGGCTGGTCCAATTCGCCGCCTCGCCAGTCCCACGCGATCCCAGCCCAATCGATCGCGATCCCGGCGGAGTTGATGCGATCTGGGGCATGGGCAAAGAGCAGTTTTGCTGCCACCATCCCTGTGTTGGGGTTGGCGGTTGCCGTGGTATAGAGATGTTCGAGCCAGGTTGGCTCTGGAAAGGCATCGTTGTTGAGAAGAGCAACCCAATCGGCTTGGGCGACGGCAATGCCCTGGTTGCAGGCGGGCGCGAAGCCCATGTTGCGCTGATTTGCGATGACTGAATAGGGAATCCCATACCCTTCGCAGAGTTGCTCGACCAGTGGGATAGACCCATCGCCTGATGCATTGTCGACAAAAATCAGCTCGAATTCGCGTAGAGTTTGTTCGTGTAGTGCAGATAGCAAGCGATCCAGATGACGTTCGCCGTTGAGGTTGATGACAAGAAGGCTGATTTGCATTGCCAATGACACTTTCGATCAAAGAGTGAAGCTCTATCCACGGGATAGAGCTTCACTCTTTGACACATGTGTGGGATGATCTAGTTTCCAATACTGGGCAGGAACAGGTGGTTTTCGACCAGTTGTATCAAGGTTGCCGAAATGCTCTTGGCCCCGACAATCAGGGTGTGGGTGATTGTTTTGCTCAGTTGGCGGCTAGTTGTTGGGCTGATCAATGAGGTGCCTCCGTTGGCTGTCAAAGTCTCATTGTCCAACGTGGCTGAACTCCCACTCCACGCCCAGGCCAGTTGATAGGATGGTGTATTGACCCCCAATGGGCTGTTCACCAAGGGGATTAAGGCCCCTACATCGGGTTTTGTCTCCAGTGCTGTGTTCGCTATCTGGGACTTTTCTGTCGTTGGGATACCGATGTCTCGGGGGATAATGACTGTGTTGAGCTCCGCGACTGTTTTGCAGCACTGAAAAGGAATGCTATCTGTATAGATGATGTCGCCAAATGTGGTTGAATATATCTGATTGTTGTTGTAGCGCATGTCATTGATCGTGCCATCTGGCCGATCGTCGTCGTAGATAGGTAAGCCAATGTTGTCGCTGATCACACAATTGCTCACAGTTCCGTCGACCCCCAATTGACGACCTATATCTGGCCCTGCAAAGATCGCCGCACCGTAGGATTGGGTGACAGGTTCATCGACACCTGGGCTTATTTCATTTTCGAGCAGGAGGCAATTGTTCAGATTCATCGTTGATCCTTGAACGAAAATTCCTCCACCAAAGAGGCCAGCGCTACTTTTAGCGATTGTTAGATGATCGAAGTTGGCGAGAGATTGATCGAACAAAGCAATCGCACCCCCTGCAGAGTTCACACTGCCTTTGGCGTCGGCACCATAGAAGATGACATTGTCCATCGTAATATCGGTCAAACTGGCTACCAATCCACCACCAAACCCTGTGCCTGGGGCACCTTGTTCTGCCACATCTGTGTCAAAAAACATGGAATTTGTGATCGAAACAACCGCCCGGTTTTCGGTTACAGTACCCATTTGGGGCACGCCATTCAGCCCATACATGTGGTTGGTATCACCACCGGCAGAGATGCCATTGGCCACGCTTGTGGGGTTGTCGGGAGTGCCGATAATCAACACCCGATCGACCGTCAATCGGGCTGGTGGTCGGTTGATGGTGCCACCCGCGGTTGAGTTATCGTTGCTGTCGTGGGACGAGGCCGTGATAGCAGAGCCAAACCCCCGTCCTGGTGTTGTGCTGGTTGTTCGATTGCGCTCGAAGGTACTTTCGTACACTTCTGCTTGTGCTCTGTAGATATTGAGCCCTGCGCCGATTTCGGCATTGTTTTCACGAATCATGGAATTTCGGATAATGCCAACCGTCTGGTCCTCAAAATGGATTCCACCCCCTTCGGTCGGTGCAGGGAAGCTGACGCTGGGATCACGCTGGGCAACATTCTGGGTAAAGGTTGATCCAGAGATGTAGATACGGGTTTGGGGTACTGTTACAGGGTCAGTCCAGGTTCCAATCCCATACAGCGCTCCACCAACATAGCCGGCACGGTTGCCGACGAATGTAGAATCAACAACATGGACAACAGAATCAGCAATGTGTACAGCCCCACCCGCAGCCGAATTGCGATGATTCGGCAGGTCAACCCGATTATTTCTGAATGTAGAGCTGATGATGGAGACCTGTGCTCCTGTGCCAATTGAAATAGCGCCAGCCTCATTTTTTGCACTGTTGTTCTCGAACTGACAATTGGTGATGGTTGCAATCGAGTTAAGACTAATCACCAAGGCTCCGCCCCCTGTGGATGGCTGATTGCCCTGGTTATCTATGAAGCGGCAGTTGCGAAATTCGACGATCGATCGATAAATTGTCACCCCACCTGCCACGCCATCCTGAGTTGCACGTCCTTGCGAAAAGGTGATGCCATCGAAGATGATACGATTCTGATGCTCTTTGTCGGGGCTATTCTGAAAACGCAGAATGTCCTGGGAGCCATTGCCTTGCAAGATGACCTCTTGGCCTGCCCCAGCTCGCATGATGAACGACTTGCCTAAATCATTGAGGAATAACGGGCCGTTGGCAAACGTATATTGACCGCCCTGAATCTCGATAATGCCGCCGTCGCTCACTGCCTTGACCGCATCCTCAACCGTTGCAGAATCGCCAGGCACACGAATCAGATTTTGTGTGCCTGAAATTACATATGGAAAGTGGGCGTTGGTCGTTTCCAAATTGAATCCAACAATGCAAACTAGCATTATGCTGATAATGGAATGACGAGGTTTCCAAATAAAAGGCATAATTTGCCTCCAAGTAGGTGGTCAATGGGCAAGTTGGCTGTCTGTTATGAATGCCAGAAGTCGCAACGCTTTACAAAACCTCGAGATGTGAGATATGGAATGGCGACGTAGTGCAGCGCTACCCTCTAAAGCCGTCTGGCAATTCAACACCCGCGGTATATGCTTTATGAACAAACTTGCGGAGAATAGGGGGCAGCCTGCCGTGAGCATAGCCGGCCAGGAGACGGTCCCGAAGAGGAGAAGAGGCAAAGATAGATTCCAATGCTCCTTTGTGATAAAAATAGTTTAGCACTTCCGAGTACAAAAAGTCTAGTGACTGATTTGGAGTCCATTCATAGTGGCAGGCAAGGTGAAGTGCCCGAGCTTCCATCTCTTCGACTTTGCTGGACGATGCCCGCAAATTGAATAGGTGTAAAAAGGCCAAGCCAATGTGTAAATATACTTCGGGCAAAATATCTTTTTTTACGTCAGGATGCTTATTTTCAAAAACCCACGCCATACGCCCGCATCGCTGCTGGCGTGTGGCAAAGCTTAAAAAGGTATGATAGTGGTAATGTCGCCCGACAATACTACTATCATACAGAATGCGCCCGCCACGCTTGCTCAGTCGATAGGCAAGCTCTGCGTCCTCGTAGGCGGCATAGACGAACGTGCTGTCGAACCAATGCTCCAGGGGTTCCAGAATCTCGCGTTTGATGGAGACATTGGCAGTGTAAAAATGGCGATAATCATATTCCTCACCATTTCTCAAATAGAAGTAGCTAAACTGCTGGGCACCAATCCCGTCGATGTGCTTCATGAGTGTGTTTTGGGGCAGATCGTCCGCCCATGCCACCCGCCCAAGAATCGCTACAGTTGGGTCGGGGTGGTTGGCGTGCGCCCGTAAATGGGCCTCGACAAAATCGGAGTCGGGTACAATATCATCACCCACAAAGATGACAACCGGCGACGTTGCCCGCTCAAGCCCCGCATTACGAGCTACACTTGGCCCCTGGTTAGTGGCGAGTTGCAGAGGAATCAAACGAAACTGTCTGGGGCGATAGCTGGAGAGAACCTGGAAAGTTGAATCCGAAGAACCATCATCGATCGCAATCACCTCGAAAGGCTCGGTCGTTGTCTGACGATCATACGCTTGCAACGTGCGCCAAAGATCGTAAGATCGATTGTAGCAGGGCATGATAATGCTAACAGTTGTCATGGGCCATCAGTTTCAAAATCGAGCGCTTTTATCGATATATCGAGGAGTACAAGGCTGCTAATCTTTGTAAACCAGAAACCAACCAGGCCGGTACATATCCGCGGGCCATCTCTGTAGCAACAGGAGATTTTGCCATCTGCTGATGAATCATTGTCAGATAGACTTGTCTACGGGGGGTGTTGGTATCTAAAAGGGCAAGAGCGCGTTCGCTGTTTTCGTACAGTTTTTCGAGCAGCATTACGGCCAAAACCTGCTCGTTGCCGTAGGTATAGATGGAATGTAGCAGTTGGGACAGACGCTTTTCGTCCGCTTCTTTGCCATACCATTCGATATCGGCGCAGTGGCTGGGCAAATGGACGGCCAAGCACCAACAAATCTCAAAGATCATTGCTACCTGGTTTTCATGGATTGTATTTTTGCCGTGAATTCGGTATCGGAGAAGCGGCTCTGGAAGTAGCTGGACTTCAGCCATGCGCGCCATACGAAGCGCAAAGTCCCAATCGTGGGTGTAGCGCAAGGGGAGAAAGTCGCCAATTGCTTTGTACCAGCTTCGGCGAAAGAGAAAATTACTTGTGGTTGCCAGATAATTTTCTGTGAGCAGAGCCGCCCGATTGTCTGCGCCCCCACGAAAACTCTCCTCTGTGTTGGGCAATGACCACGGATGGAGGTTTGTGTACCCTTCTTTGATACCCAGACGCTTGCCCTGTCCGTCAATCACCTCGATATAGGATGACAGCAACCCGATAGACGGATCACCCTCCAGCCGGGGAACCATTTTCTCCAACCGCCCCGGTGCATAGACATCATCCGAATTGAGAATGGCAAGATAGTCTCCTTGGGACTCGGCCAACCCGCGGTTGATCGCCGCATGTGCGCCCCGGTTTTCTTGTGCGACAATCCGAAGCCGATCATCTGTCAATGTACTCAATCGCGCTAAAGAATCATCCGTAGAGCCATCATCGATCACAATCAGTTCCAAGTCGTCATAGGATTGCCCCAGGACGCTGCCAACAGCCTGCTCAATGTAGTGGCCGTGATTGTAGGATGGGATAATGACAGATACCTTTGGCATGTAGTTGCCTCTTAATCTCCAGTCCTTGGCAACAAGGCAATTCGGTATTTTGCAGCCATTTGCTCCGGCAAGATGCCAAATTTCTGGCTCAATTGTTCGATTGTTTGCATACGAACCTGAGCTGGCGAAGGTGGCGAGGCGAGCATGGACAGGACACCGTTGCGTAATTCATTGACATTGCCAATCGAATCCACCACAATGCCGCCACCTGTTGTGCCTATGACTTCCTTGTTGTTGCCCACATCAGTCACCACCACGGGGATGCCCATAGCCTGGGCCTCCAGAATCACCAGCGGCATTCCTTCATATTCCGAGGGGAGCACATAGACATCTGTCAAAGCAAAGATTTCGTTGCTGGGTTTGTGGAAAGGCAGCCGAACGATATTGGATAGGCCAGTTCGTGCGATCTCTTTATCGACGGCGTCTTGCAGCGGACCATTACCCACCATCAGAAATGTGATGCTCTCATCGCTGGCGCATCGACGGGCCAATTCGACAAAATCTATAGGCCGTTTCTGCTGATGGAGACGCGCCATGAATGTGACCACCCTGTTACCTGTCGGGATACCAATTTTTTCGCGCAGGGATTCAATCTCATCTTTGGAAAAGCGATCAGGGGCAAACGTGTTTACATCAACACAGTGTTCAATCAGATGGACCTGTTCTGGTTTTGCCCCTCGGCGAATAAATTCGGCTACTATGTGTTGATTGGTGCCAATATGCACATCCATATTTTTCATGATTGCTGGGTCATACCGATTGATCCACCCAGCTTTGGCATCGTAGACTTGGCCTGCTACATGCATCTCTGGGTACTCATTTTTCAGGCTGGACAATGCATCGTATATCCAATTTGTACCGTTGGCAATGTAGAGCGTGTCGGGCTGAAATCGTTTGATCAAATAGGTTATCCAGGAGTACATAAGCGGATAGATGATAAAGTCATCGGTTGTGAAGACATAAGGCGTGTAACGCCGGAACTGATCTGCCGATGTACCCACCCCATGCGTATGCGGCTCTAAGGCTACTATCACAAGCCGTATGTCATTCCGCAACTGCTCTGCCATATACAAATGAACCTGTTCTGCACCACCCACCGCAAGAAAAGGCATGACCATCAACACTGTTGGCTTCTCGGAGGGGAATGGCTTAACAGGCAGCACCTGATCGATTAGATGTAGGGAGTGTGTGGGTACTTCTTGTTCGGCAATCGTGCTGCCATGTGAGGTAGAATATAAATAGCGCCCCATCTGGTGGAGGCGTGGTTGTGCCAGCTCGATCAAGTGTGGCGTATTTTTCTTGTCGATCCTTAGGGTAGTGTCGGCTTTTTCGGTAGTATGAACAATCACCTTGCCTACGCAAGCAGAACGACCAGTCTTGCCAGACATCTTTAACCATTCAGTCAAATCGATGCGACCACTTTTATCAAAGCAACTTCGGTGGACAAAGGAAGGGCCAATGGGTGGGTGTACGCTGGCGGGTATCATCTGCTTGCGGATGAGTGATTCCAGCGGTAGCGGATTGCTCTGCACATTCAGGGTAAAAGCCAGCCCTTCACTCATCAGAGCGCTGAGATTTTCCTCGACCAAGGTTGCCCGTTCCTCTGTCACACCAGTTGACGCCAGACAGATATAGCTCCCCGTGGCTGTTTCGATCAGAGACGGCAGGTTTTCGCAGAACCATGTTGCATCAGAGTGTTCAGCATTCCACGCCTGTTTGTTGTCAGGGTCCCAAACGAGAATTTCGGTAGTAATCGATTGTGTGGTGCGCCACTGCTCCAGTATGGGCGCAAAGTCGCTGGCTGCTGCCGAGTTGTCCATCGTAATCACTACACTTACCGATGGTTTTATCCCCGAATTGTCATCGCATATTTCGATATGAAAGCTGTGACCATACACATCTTGGTGATGATTTTGTAGGATTCCATCGTTCTGCACCTGTATTGCGGGTTTGCGCATAAAGCCACGTATGCCATCCCGATTCAACGCCTGAAAGCGAGAGACAGCTGACTGAATGGCTTGTTCCCGTCGGCTGCCACCTGGGATTAAACGATAGCGAAGCGGTGTAACAGATTGGAGCATTTGCCAGCCAAGTGAACCATGTACAATGTTCAATTGATGCTGTGCGGAGTCGAGGGATTGGCGCAGTTCGTGAACCTGTCGATAGATTTCTGCGTTTTCGGCCCGGGTTTGTTCTAATTCCTCTGTCAGCGTCAGAATGGTCGCATCTTTTTTTGTATGCTGTTGCATCGATGCAGCCAACTCGTCGCTGATTTCATCATACCAAGCTGTCAACGTGGCAATATGTGCCGAATCTCTATGACGTTGTTCATCGGCAATTTGATCTACGAGATCAGCATAGACTCTCTGCCACCGAACTGCTTGTCCTTGCAACATATGGTGGTTTGCCACGGTAGCTTTGGCCGCTCTTCCCATGCGCAAACGCAATTCCGGGTCAACAATCAAACGACGCAGATAATCACCCCACTCTGGCAAATCAGCCGCTAGAAAGCCATTTTCGCCATGCGTTACAAGTTCCTGGTAAGGATCTAGCTGGGAATAGACACCAGGCACACCCAATGCGCTATATTCCAGAAATTTTAGCCCGCTTTTGCATCGGTTGAAGAGCGTGTTTTCAAGTGGGGCAATAAAAATATCTGCGTGTTGGGTTCCGAAATACTCCACAAACTCCGCATAGTCGCCTATTGCTACCGGTTCCCAAAATACATCTTCCCGCGCGAGCATCTCGTCTGAAGGGCGCATTCCCCAAAACCATAGGTGGACATCACCGGTAAACTCATCGAGCAGATCAACCAGAACCGATTCGATCATCTGTACATCTGCGCCGTGTGCGTTTCCACCGCAGTAGCCGATCCGCAGTGGTTGAGATGGCTTAGTTTCTGGTCGTGGCCCAACCAAAACTGGCCCCCAAATGTGGTCTGGCAGATAGTTTGGGAGGACGTGGACCTTTGATGCAAATTCGCCAATTGCAGATACCAATGTTGGGGTACTACAGGTAACAACATTCGCATCGGCGAGGGCAAGGGCAATATGAGGCCGACATTCTCGGTAGCGGTTATAGTCCGGATGGGAGGTAGGGAGAGCGGTCAGGAGATCGTCTAGCTCGTAAATGATCGGTTTGTTTTGCTGGCATGCCCATTCGATCACCTGTTGGTAGGCCACACGATTCACGGGCCAGTCCCGTTGAATGACGACAAAATCCACATTCCCAAAGGGACCCAGATCGACTGTGGAGTCTGCCTGATGTGGTACAGGGCCATGGATAACTGTCCAGCCAAGCGCACGAAGTGGGGCTACTGTGCGGATGGTTGTGCAGACATGCTTTTGTGCATCTCTGGAGAAGAGCAAGACGGTTTTCGGCGGAAAATCTGGGTTGGTTGACATAAACGCAGGTCTAATTTTTGTGTGAGACAGGTGAGGCGTTCTGTCGGAGGCTGTATTCCCGGGGTGCCGAAGTCTGTATCTGCGTCCATTGACCGTTGAGTGTCACCAGGCCATAGCGTTCGCGAGATTCTCCAGGATGGACACGAAAACGGTAACCCCGATCGTGAAAATCAAACATCTCGGTATCTGCCTGGTTGTGAACGGCGACGGAAACAAAATATTCACCATCCAGCAAGGACAACTTGGGCATCTGAAAGATGATAGTTCCTTTGCCTTCGATGTGGGGAATATCAAAATCGGCAAAATCTGTATTCGGGCCTGTAATATGGGTCCCGTTCTGATGGTAGATGGCTATGCCAAAAACTGGATGTTCGGTTCTGATTGGGGCATTGTACTGGATGCGAATCTGCATTGGCGCTCCAGTCATAAAGATGGAACGTTCTACGCCGTTGCCATCGCACAGAGCAACACTGGTAATTTCGGCATGCCTTGTGC
>JAHEML010000666.1 GCA_024643705.1 Caldilineaceae bacterium
CCTTGCCCACATGCGCGAAAACGAGGCACTGACGCCGGATACGCCCCTGCTGGAAGGGGTGATGCCCAAAGGTGGACGCTCTGTGCCCATGATGGGGCGCAAAGGCGTTGCCTTCCATCCCGATGTATTGGCGGTGTTGGAAGGCAACGAACTCTTCGGCTTCTTCGACGCCTATTTTGGCGAGCCGAGCCTGACCTTCAATTACAAGTGGCTGCGCGGGGTGGGCAATGAACAATACACCGGCGCGCACTACGATTTTGTCTACATGGGTCAGGGGTCGCCCCAACTCCATACCACCTGGATTCCCTTTGGCGACATTCCCATGGAGCAGGGGGTGCTGGCCATGTGCGTCGGCTCCCACAATTTGCCCAGTTTTGCCCGCCTGCGCGATACCTACGGCCAGATGGATGTGGATCGAGATGGGATCGAGGGCTGGTTCACCAAAGACCCCATGGAAATTGTGGAAAAATTTGGCGGCCAGTGGCTGACCAGCGAATTCTACGCCGGTGATGTGATTCTCTTTGGCATGCATACCATGCACGCCTCCACCACCAATCTGACCAACCGTTTCCGCCTGAGCTGCGACATTCGCTTTCAGCCGGCCAGCCACTCCGCCGACAAGCGCTGGGTGGGCGACGGGCCGGGCCACACCCTGTTGGGCAAGCAGACCATGCGCCCAATCGAAGAGGCCAGGGAAGCATGGGGGGTGTGACACACGGTCTGCGTAAGAATCATTGAACTCTTGAAGCGTGATGCGTGAAACGTGAGATCACCGACCTTTCTCACGTTTCACGCATCACGCTTCTTTTGGACTCTTTTGCTCAAGGGAAGTCGGTACCTATATGTTTTTCGAACTCGCCACCATCTTTCTCAACGTCGTCATACCCGTCTTTGCTCTTGTGCTCATCGGCGCGCTGGCCGGTCGCTGGCTTGCTTTGGACACCCGCACTCTCACCCGTTTTGCCTACTATCTGCTCACCCCGGCCTTTGTCTTCAACATCATCGGCACGGCGGACGTTTCGGCAGAGCTGGCCCTACGCATGATTGGTTTCATCGCTCTGGTGGAGATCGGTCTGGCATTTTTGGGCTTTTTGGTGGCGCGTCTGTTGGGGCGGCCCAGCAAAATGGTGGGCGCATACATTCTCATCGCCGTCTTTGGCAACGTGGGTAACTTTGGCCTGCCGCTCATCGAGTTCCGCCTTGGGCCAGATGCCCTGATCCCGGCGACCGTCTTCTTTGTTTCCGTCTCTATGATTGCGTTTACCATCGGCGTGGCCGCGGCCACGGGCAGCCAGGGCAGCAAATTGAATGCACTTGTGTCGGTCATCAAAACACCGGCGCTGATCGCCCTGCCCTTTGCCCTCTTTTTCAACATGACGGGCGGTCCACCCCTCTTTCTGGCGCGGATCGCGGGCCTGCTGGGTGGGGCTATGGTGCCCACTATGCTGGTGACGTTGGGTGTGCAGCTCACCCAAATGAAACACTTTCGGTTGTCGGCGGACATGTTGATCGCCAGCGGGGTACGGCTATTGGGCGGGCCGTTGCTGGCGTTCCTATTGGTCATTCCCTTTGGGCTGACGGGTCTGGTGCGTGGTGCGGGCATTTTACAGGCATCCATGCCCTCGGCGGTGCTGGCATCAATCATTGCGCTGGAACACGATCTGCTGCCTGACTTCGTAACGCCGACAGTACTGCTCTCGACCCTGCTCAGCCTCTTCACCCTGACGCTGCTGATGGTTGTGATCTAGTTTTGGCAAAAGAGAGAGGGGCGTGACAATTGTCGCGCCCCTCTCTTTATTTCCTTCGTCTACTCCAACTGCCCAATTTTTACTGCTCAACTATTCCGCGGGGTTCGGCCCGGTGGGGAATGAGACAGGCAGATCATCTGCAATCTCCACTTCGCCCAGACCACAGGTCGGTTGACCCCAACCACCGGCACTTGCCATCTTGCCGTTGTCATCTTCGGCGATGTCAAAGACGATGTTGTCATCACCGGTGGCGCTGACACCGGCGGGGACATTGTCGAGGCCCAGTGCATCCCGTACTTTCCAGGCGATGATGTGATCGGTGCAGGAACTGTCTCCGCTGAAACCAGCCGCACCCAACAGCGCGCCATCGGCATCATACAGGGCTAACCCACCACCAAAGACATTGACACCACCGATACGCAGCCCTATCATCGGATCGTTTTCGGTGCCGAAATTAGCGGCTTGCCCAAAATAGGCCACCGAGGTGTCCACGGGGTTGCTTTCTTGCAGACCAAAGAGGCTGCCGCCGGGCTGTACGGCGCTATAGAGATTGCCCGTACTCAAGGCGAGACCAGGCAGGCTGAAGGCGTTGGCCGTGTTGGCTTTCTGGGCCGAAATGGCCCGGCTGCCCGGCCACTGATCGCCCCGATCTGCGCCGGAGAAGGTGACGACACAGACAACACCGTCCCGATCCACGATGGTTCCCCACATATTGAAGCCAAAACCACCATTGTCTGCGCCAGCCACTACGGCTGCCAGTGCTTCGGTCAGCGCCGCGTGATCGGGCAGATTTGCGCAACCATTTTCTGGCACGTCTACTTCTTCGATAGTGGGATCAGCAGGCTCGGTGGCCGGTGTAGGAATGCCCGCCGGATCGACAGGCTCGACTGCTTCGACAGGTACGCCGACCACTTCGGTGAGGCCATCGAAGCGGACAAGCGCGCCTGTGCCTGCTGCATCTGGGTCTGGCGTGCCCACCCCATTGGTTGTTACGTAACCATTGCCACTTGTGTCAAAGTCAATCGAAGTTGGGTAGGTCAGGCCATCAACCAGCACAACCGAGCTGTCGCCTGCGCCAATGCGTAGAATAGCGCCGCTATCCTCCACTGGGCCTTGATCCGTAAAGACGCCAAGCTGGACAGCGTAGAGTTCGCCGTCCGGCCCTGTGCGCAGATCGGTGAGCATGGTCAGGCCGGTGGCAAAGTCGGTGGCAATGCCGGTGTCTGGGTCTACTGTTACTACTTTTGATGCACCCGGCACGAAGGGGAAGCCGGAGAGCAGGGAGACGTAGATTGTTCCAT
>JAHEML010000040.1 GCA_024643705.1 Caldilineaceae bacterium
TCATCTTTTTCCAGCACATCTGCGGGCGCGGCTTGCTTTTCTACCCGACGCAAGACAGCCCGCACCCGAGCAACCAGTTCCCGCATGGAGAAGGGTTTGGTGATGTAATCGTCGGCCCCCAACTCCAGCCCAACCACCTTGTCTACCTCTTCCAGCCGGGCTGTGAGCAGGATAATGGGAGTGTCGCGCTCTTGCTTGTGGGCACGGATAAAACCAAAACCGTCCATCTCCGGCATCATCACATCCAGCAGAATCAGATCGGGCTTTTCCTGGCGGGCTACGAAGAGGGCGGAGCGGCCATCGGTGGCTGTTACCACCCGGAAGCCCTCTTGGGTCAAGTAGGTATCCACCATGGTGCGCAAACTGGCTTTGTCGTCTACTACGAGTATTGTTGTCATTGGAAATCCAAAAAGTGATTCATTGACGATTGGATACTTTACTGTGGGTCAATTTATGGTGCGCTGACTATCACCCGGCACAGGATGGTGTTGTCGGTTTCCAGGTCTGGCCCCCAAATGATCTGTGCGCTGGGGTCCCAGGTGATTGTGTCGTACCCATCCTTTGGTCCAACGGCTTGGGCCGAGTGGGCAGTAGTTGCGGTCCATCCGCTGTCGTCAAAATCGGCAGACTTCCAACCGTCGGGTTCGCCCAGGTCTGCAAAGGTGCAGGGTGCGGTTCCGGCCACAGGGTTGGTTTCCCCTTCACATGATTTGTCCAGAGGAGCCGTGTGAATCACCGTGCAGGCCCAGCCAGGATTGGAGACGGCGACAATTTGGCCGGTAGATGTGTCGGACAGTTGCATGATAAAGCCGCCATCGCCCATCTGCTGGTTGCGGGCACCGATGTACTCCAGCCCGGTGTCGTTCTCTTTGAAGTCTTTCAGGATGAAGTTGAGGTGCAGAGGGTAATCGGCGGCAAACTCCACAATTTCGGCGTTGAACGAGCGCTCGGTGGTGATGGAAACCGAATCCTCCACGATCAATTGATCGTCCAAGTAGGCGGCAAACCAATTATCTGCCCAGGCCTCCATGCGAAAATTGAGACCACCCGACAGATCGGCCTTCGTTTTGGCCACGGTTGTGGTACTCCCTGCCGACGAATTGGGCGCGCTTCCGCAGCTTGTCAACAAGGCAACTGTGGCGATGCTGAGGATGAAGAAGAATCGGAACTTGCTCATAGGTCCCCCGGAAATCGGTGGTTTGGCTGTCTGTGGCCTTGAGTATAGGGCGGAGATGTTAGGAAAGTATGAAGATGATCGGTAGATTCTGCAAATTCCTACATCTCCTCAGTTCTTCACAGGAATCGCACAAAATTCACAAATGGTTCGGTCAAAATTGGGATAACAATCTGTATCTGGCTGTAGCAGATACGCATTTTCTTTGATTTTAGTGCCATTTTCCTTGAAATTCAACGCTTTCTGGCGATAATTCAATAAATTTAACCAAAATATCAATAATTTTAATTAATTTATCAATAAAATTGATTTTACCTATTGACAAACTCAATAATTGTGATACACTACTCATGCGCCAGAGAATTCTGGACTCAAAATGAAACGGAGACAGTACAATGATTACCGAGCAACTGATTTGCCAGAACAAAGCACATCATCAGGAATTGTTGCGCGAGGCAACACGGAACCGGGTTTTGAGTGGCACGAAGCCCGCTTCGCAGTTGAGTGAAGCCTTGGCCCGCACCGGCGATTTTCTGGTAAACATCGGCCAGGGATTGCAGCAGCGCTACCGCCAGGTAGAAAGTGGCGCTTTCTGGGTGGCTTCAACCACGAGCCACGGTTAAAACGAGCGCTCTGAACAAGACTATTCGGCAGAGCCTACTAGATGCCGACCCAACTTGAGAGGGAGATAGAACAATGATTACCGAGCAACAAATTCATTACAACAAAGCACGTTTTCAGGACTTTCGGCGCGTAGCAGCCAGGGAAAGCCAGCAATACGCCGAGCAGGTCAGCACACCATCTGTTGCCGACAAGTTGCTGGCCTACACAGGTGATTTTCTAATCACAGTCGGCTACGGACTACAACGGCGCTATCGTCGGGTAGAAGAGGGCATGACCCTTGGCAACTACGACCGTGGCCAGGGTATTGGGCGGGCACTATGAATAAACTCCCCACGCAGTGCCCCATTTGTGAAGCCGGTGATTTAACCGTCACCGGCTTCTACTGCCGCAACTGCGACAGCCGGGTGGAGGGCCGTTTTGTGGCCGAGACACCTTTTGGCGGATTGTCGCCAGAGCAGATGCATTTTGCCCTGACATTTGTGCGCTGCGAAGGCAAGCTGACCCGCATGGAAGAGGAGTTGGGCATTTCGTACCCTACCATTCGCGGACGGTTGCATGATGTGATCCGTGCCCTGGGATACGAGCCGGGCAAAGAAGAAACCACTACCGTTACCGAAAAAGAACGACGCAAAATTCTCGAAGCATTGGAAGCTGGGGAATTGAGCTATACCGAGGCCATGCGCCGCCTGGAAGGAGAATAGGACAAATGGGTACACATCGCGAAATTGATCTGGAAGAAATGGCAACAGAAGAGGGTGTTGTATCGGTTCGGGTGGACGTGAGAGGCAATCTACACATCCAGGGCATCGAGGGGACAACCGTGCGAGTGGAAAGCGCCAACGACGAACCGGTGGTCGAGTATGCGGGCGGGGCGGTACATATTGAATGTCGGGGCGACGCTGTGATTCAGCTTCCCTACCAGGCTCAAGTAGAGATCGAAGTGGGGGGCGACCTGAACATCGACAATCTGAGCAGCACCGTAGAGATTATCGATTGCCGGGGCAACATGAGTGCGGCCCGGATGGGTCGGCTGGATGTCCAGGATGTGCGGGGAGACTTGCGGGTGTCTCGGGCGGCATCCATCGACGCCGAAAATGTGTCGGGCAATGCCCACATCGAAGATGTCCAGGGGACCGCCTCTGTCAACGCTAAAGGGGATGTCCACCTGCACCGCGCCGGCGGTTCGACCTCGGTCAACTGCAAGGGCAATGCCCACCTTTCCGAAATCATCGGGGGGAGGGTGAGTGTCAACGCCAAAGGTGATGCTATTCTGACCCAATGTCAGGGGGAAATTTCGGCCAATGCAGCGGGCAATATTAGTCTGCAACAGTTGATCAGCCGACGGGTGCGGGCTGTGGCCAAAGGCAATGTTCACGTAGATTTTGCCCAGGCGCCAAGTGGTAAAGCCAAAGTTGTGACCAGCGGCGAACTCCACGTGCAAAATGGCGAAACAAGTGTGCGCCGGGGTAAAGGCATCTACACCTTCCGCTTTGGTCAGAGCGACGCCGAAGGTCAAGGCGATGCCGAATTGTCTCTCGTTTCCAAAGGCAACACCCATGTGGCAGGTGTGGCACTGAACGAAGACGATATCCGCAGCATCAACGAGGATATGGGCCGTTGGGGCGAAGAGTTTGGGGCCGAGATGGGCGAAGAATTGGGTTCCATCGGCGCCGAACTGGGCGCGATGGGGGCCGAATTTGGCCGGGAGTTTGGCCGGGAATTCGGTACAATTGGCCGAGACATCGCCCGCCAGGTGCAGGATAAAGTGCAGCGCAAACTGAAAGCCAAACTGAAGGATGTGGGCAGGCGCACGGCCAAGGTGGAATGGGGCGAAGGCAAAAGCTGGAGCATTAACTTTGGAGACGGCCCCACCCCTCCCGCCCCGCCAAAAGCGCCCAATGCCCCAGGGTTCGACGCCCCCTTTGACCCGGTAGACGAAATTGAGCCGGGTGAGGCTGTCTCGGAAGAAGAGCGGAGCTTGGTGTTGCGTATGCTGGAAGAGGGTAAAATTTCTGCGTCCGAGGCCGCCACTTTGCTCGAGGCCCTGGGCGATGCCGAATAGACCCAGCGGAGATTGCGGAAAGCAGAATGGAGAAAAATGCCATGACGGCTGCGATTGAGATTGCTGGTCTGAGCAAAATCTATACAAAACGCAATGGCCCGGCCGTGGTGGCAGTGGACAATCTCAGCCTCTCGATTCCAGCCGGCCAGATATTCGGTTTTCTCGGTTCCAACGGCGCGGGCAAGACCACAACCATCAAAATGGCCTGCGGACTGGTGTTGCCCACCAGCGGCAGTGTGCAATTAAACGGCCACGATGTGCAGCGCCAACGGGGGCAGGCCATGCGCCAGATCGGCGCTGTGTTGGAAGGGACCCGCAACGTCTACTGGCGGATGACAGCCTGGCAAAATCTGCTCTACTTTGGCCGCATCAAAGGGGTGACTGGTAAGCCGTTGAAGGAGCGGGCCGAGCGACTGCTGACCGAGCTTGACCTGTGGGAGCGACGCAACGACCCTGTGCGGGACTTCTCCCGGGGGATGCAGCAGAAGGTTGCCATCGCCTGCGCGCTGGTGGCCGACCCGCCAATTGTGCTGCTGGACGAGCCGACCCTGGGGCTGGATGTGCAGGCCGGGCGTACTGTGAAGCGCTGGGTGGAGCAACTGGCCCGGCAGGAGGGCAAGACGGTTGTCCTGACCACCCATCAGATGGATTTGGCCGAAAGCCTGTGTGATCGGGTGGCGATTATGAGCCAGGGCACGTTGGTGACCAATCGACCTACTGGTGAACTTCTCGGCCTCTTTCGCCAGGAAGGATACGAACTGCGTTTCCGGGGCTATGTGGACGAGGCAGTTGTGGCCCGTTTCGACGGTTTCGCGGCGCGAGAGGAGAACGGCCACACAATTCTGTCCGGCACAATCAGCGAACATGACAAACTCTACCGGCTGATCGAACTCGCCGAAATGCAGGGATTGGAATTGCTGGGTGTGGCCCAGGCTGAACCAAACCTGGAAGAGATCTTTGTGGAACTGTTGGATCGGGCGGGCCAAGGCAAACACAAGCCAGATCAGCGGTCGAATGGGCGTGTCCCCCACAATGCACTGCGGGAGGTGATTTAATGGCTCTGGCTGGCACTGTTGTTCTCAATGAAATTCAGAAGCGGATCATTCTGGTCTGGGGCTACAAGTTCAATTTCTTTACCCAGATGTTCATGATCGGTTTTATCTTTGTTGGCATTAGCTTCTTTATGGCCGGGGGCCAACCCGACCCCCAAATGTTGGCCTCTGGGCTGGTGGGCTATCTGGTCTGGTTTTTCGCCATGGCTGCCATCTCGGACATGAGCTGGGGCATCCGCGAGGAGACCCAAACGGGCACTCTGGAGCAGATGTACATGTCGCCTTTGCCCACGGGTGTGCTGATGTTGGGTCGCTCTGTTGCTTCTCTCTGTATCAGCATTGTCTTAGTAGGCATTTCGGCAGTGGTACTGATCCTCGTGCTGGGCATTTCTTTGCCTGTTACTTTGGCGGCTCTGCCTGTGTTTCTGCTCACAATGGCTGGGCTTTACGGGTTTGCTTTTATTCTGGGCGGCGCAACGCTCGTCTTCAAGCAGGTGGAAGCGCTAGCGAATCTGATGCAGAATGCGCTGCTCTTTCTCAACGGCGCGCTCCTGCCCGTGGATCGGCTACCCGGCTGGATGGAGGCCTTTGCCAAAACCCTGCCCACCACCCAGGGGATTATCGTCCTGCGTCAGGTGATCCTGGACGGACAATCCCTGGCCCAGAGCTGGCAGGATGGATCACTGGTGGGGCTGGTGGTCAATTCGACGATCTATTTTGTGGTGGGCTGGTTTTTCTTCCGCTGGTGCGAGAATCGTGCACGCACCATGGGCGCGTTGGGCCAGTATTGATTCAAATGGTTGAAATGATTGATGGATTGTCCATCTGCCAACTGTTTTGCTACCTGATTTGTTACCTGTGATTTGTTACCTGTGAGGAGTATCCATATGCCAACGAGCGAAGAACGAATGCGTGTATTACGAATGATCCAGGAAGGGAAAATCTCGGCAGAAGAGGGAACCCGACTCCTCAAAGCAATCGAAAAGAGCAGCAAGAAGCAACAGAGTCGCCGCCCCGCTGCGCCTCAAGCGGGTGCTAGTAGCGAAGGCGGTGGGCGCTGGATGCGTCTGCGGGTGTCGGACACCTCGTCTGGCCGCACAAAAGTCAACATGACTCTGCCCCTGGGCTTGGTGAGCATGGGGCTGCAAGTGGGTGCGCGCTTTGTGCCCGAGGTGAACAATCTGGATGTGACCCAGGTGCGGGATGCGTTGCGCTCTGGGGTTCCGGGGAAGATTTTGGAAGTGATGGATGACGACGGCGAGTTGGTGGAGATTTTTGTTGAGTAGAGCTTGCGTTGCGGATCCCCCAACAAGAAAACCCATCCTCAAACGAGGATGGGTTTTCTTGTTGGATACATCTCTTTTTGTCCAGCGATTACCAGACCCGCAAACCAGGCGGCAGAGGGATTAGCTGCATTTCGTTGAAGAGAACATAGAGCATCGGCCCATAGGCCAAGATGACCAATGCCACCGCACCGTAGACCCATCCCCGCCAGGTGTCCAGCCAGGCCGGGGTGGGTGACGTGTCCATGGATTCGGCCACGGGCATCTCCACCGGCTCTTTCAGCTTTTTGCCAGCCAACACAGTGCCAATGATGACGTAGAAGAAGAGGAAGGCGCTGACAGTGAGAATCAGCACACCCAGCACCGATTCCATCAACATGGGGTTCCAGGCGGCATCCCGATAGGGGGCTGCGCCCAGCATGGTGCGCCGAGGTGCGCCAAAATGAAGCCCCAGCATATGCATCCCGTTGGAGAAGAAGATCATCCCGAAGAGCCATGTCCACGCCTGGGCCAGGGCTGCTTTTCGGCTGAACAGGCCCCGACCACTCAGCTTGGGGACAAGCCAGTAGGCAATGCCAAAGAAGCTGAGGGTTGTCGCCGAGCCGACAGTCAGATGGAAGTGACCGGGAATCCAGGTTGTGTTGTGGACGGCCAGGTTCAGGCTGTACGAGGCGTTGGTCACGCCGCTGATGCCGCCAAAAGCGAAGAGGATCATCGCGAAGTTCTGAGCCGTGAACGACGGGTTGTCCCAGGGGAGCTTTTTGATCCAGCCGAACCAGCCCTTGCCACCCCTGGCCCGCCCGCCACTTTCCAGCGAAGCCGCAACAGTGAAGGCGGTGATCAGGCTGGGGAAGGCCACGCCAAAGGTAAAGAGGCCGTGCAGCATCTTCCAACCCTGGGGAATACCGGGGTCGGTGTATTGGTGGTGGAAGCCCACGGGCGTGGAGAGGAGCAAAAAGAGCCAAAAGACCAGGCGGGCCAGATTTTCGCTAAAGAGTTTGCCGCCAGCCTGCTTGGGGACCATCCCATACCAGGAAACATAGGCGGGTAACAGCCAAAAATAGACCAGCGAGTGGCCTGTGTACCAGAAGAGGGTACGGCCCAGTAGGGCATCTGTGCCGGGCAGCAGCCCCAGCGACCAGGGCAGGAGCATGGCTAGTATCTCCACTGCTACGCCCAATGTGGCGATCTGCCACATTGCCATTGTGATCAGAGAGGCCTGAGCGATAAATGGCGTGGTGACGCCTTTGTTTTCTTTGCGCCAGGCAGCATAGGTGAAGAAGAACGCATAGCCCGCCACCCATGATCCAACCACAATCAGCGTCAACCCCAGGTAGAAAGTCCAGTGAGCCTGCAAGGGTGGGTAAAATGTGTAGAGAACAGTCGCCAGATTGGCAAAGAGGGGGTAGGCTGTCATCAGCAGGCCTACAACCATCAGCCCAAAGCCCAGGCGGGCCAGCCAGGGCTTGCTGATGGGCATATCCAGGCTACGGGTGATGGCCGTGGTGAAAAAACCAGTAATAAAGAAAGTTGTCCAGACCAGGGCATTGAGAACACCGTGAATGGTCAGACCTTGATAGTAACTTTTGAAGGCTGGTTGCAGATAGGTGTATAGGTTAAGACCGGCATGTTCCAGCCCTTGCACAATGCCAAGAAAGATACCCAATGAGAGCGCGGCCATGGCAATGCCGATCTGCCAGCCGGTCAGCCGATTTTCCAGGGCGAAACGGGCTTCGGATGCTTTGGCGCTCGACGCAGCCGCTTGTGGTTGCGAGATCGATTGAACAGACATAGAAAGGATTCTCCTGTGCGCAGTGGCGCAGTGGGATGCAGATTATTCGCTGGCCGCGGCTTCAGTCGCCACTTCTTCGACGATGATCTTGCCGTACATTGTGTGATGACCGATGCCACAATACTCATGGCAGACAATGTTGTAGGTCCCGGGTTTGTCAAAAGTGGTCTTCAGCTTTGAGACTTGGCCGGGCAGTACCATCATGTTGATATTGGTTTCCATGATCTTGAACCCGTGCTGAACATCTTTGCTGGTGACATAAAATGTAATTTCAGAACCGGCAGGGATGCGGATTTCACCGGGTCTGAATGCCCATATTTGGGCAAGCACATAGGCTTCGTATTTGCCGGGGGCCAATTCTCGCACGCTTGGCTCGGCCCACGGGCTGGCACCGGGTGTTGTGATCAGGTTCGGGTCCACCCGCCCTTCGACGCCCGGGACTTGTATGCCTGCCGAAACACTTGCCGTCAAAACAGCGATGATAAAGATGACCAGCACGAAGATAGAGATGCGTATCCAGGCTTGTTCGTACTTATCGACATGCATTACAGGGTTGCTCCTCTTGCCAGAACAGTGAAGTAGACATTGGCCCACAGCGCGATCAAAACTAGCAAATAGACTAGCATCAACGCTATGGCTCCTTTCGGGGTATCGGGATCACGCATCGGTTTGCCTCCTGGTTGGGAAAAAGATTGATAGAATGACTTTTTTATGGATAGCAGAGGTTTATGGATAGCAGAGAAAAAGATGGGCTGCCTCGTAGGCGTAGCGGGTTAAGCCTGTGCTGTTGAGCGCCTCTTGGGTCAGCAGATCAATATCACGCAGAATGGCACTGGCAGAGGGAAGATTGCCCCGGTATTCGGCGCGTAGGATGCCAAGGCCATCCACCAGCATCAACGCTGGGTCCATCTCTAATTGTCCACTCTGGTCTGTCTGGTAAAATGTGCTGAAGCCGCCCCCTACCACCAGCTTCACCTGGTTTGGGTCGCCGGTCAACAGTCGCCGGGAGCGTTCGATCCCCTTGCGGTCGGCATAGGCACGCAAAGTCTCGGGTGCTGCCTTCTGCTCGTCCAGCGCAATCGTTACCAACTCTACGGGGATCACCCTGTCCGATTCCAGCTGAGCAACCACTTCCGCCATCACTTCCTCGGCCCCGGCGCACGGCTGACCACATTCGGTCGAGGAAAACCCATACAGGGTGATCTGCCCTCGCATATCTTCGCTGGAAACCCGCGCCCCAGTCTGATCGAAGAGCGCGTAGCCAGGCGCAAGACGAATACGCGGCAAGACCCGCAGAGGACGCAGAATGGCAAAGAGCAAGACAGCCACAATCGGCAAAAGGGCAAGAACGTAGAGGATTCGCGAAGAAGATTTCATACAAATTTTGCGTACATGACCATCATACAGGGAGTATTGTGTATATTATTTCACAATTCGCATGCGTACCTATTTTGCGTCCAAAACCATACCCCAACTGTGTAAGCTACAATCCATTATACCGGTTGGCTAAAATTTGGCAAATGAACTAGATTTGAATATAGGCTCTGCGTATCGACTCACTATACCGATATCCCACCAGTCACCCACCGGAGACAAACAATGACCAGCAGACCCTTGCAGGACCAAATTGCTCTCATCACTGGCGCGGGGCGGGGCATCGGCCGGGCCATCGCTGTGGCCTATGCCCATGCCGGCGCGGCTGTGGCCTTAGCAGCCCGCACCCAGGGCGAGATCGACGCCGTGGCCGAGGAAATTCGCTCCGCGGGCGGGCAGGCCATCGCCCTTCCTGTGGATGTGACCGATCAAGCCTCGGTGCAACGCATGACAGCGGCAACCGTCGCCCACTTCGGTGGCCTGGACATTCTGGTGATCAACGCGGGGGTCAATCTGGATAAGCGCACGGTGGAAGAGAGCGTTGCCGCGGACTGGCTGGGAACTCTGGATGTAAACCTTCACGCAGCCTACTATTGCGCCCAGGCGGCGATTCCTCACCTGAAAGCCAGGGGTGGCGGTAAAATCATCACCACTGGTTCGGGGATGGGCCACCGGGGCAGCCCGGAACGTTCGGCCTATTGTGTCTCCAAGGCTGGTTTGTGGATGCTCACCCGCTGTCTGGCCCAGGAGCTTTGGCCTTTCAATATCAGCGTGAACGAGCTTGTACCAGGCCCGGTGAAGACCTCTATGAACACCGGCGAGCAGACCGACCGCAGTCGAGCATCGGGTGGCCCCAATGCCCAAAGCGAATGGCAAAAAGGGCCAGAGGATGTGGTTCCCCTGGCCCTTTTTCTGGCAACCCAACCCCTCATCGGCCCGACAGCACAAAGCTTCAATCTGATGCGGCGGGATGGGTAAGGCTGAGACTCAGAGATTGGAGATTATGAAGCGTCGTCGCTTCCTCTACCTCATCTCTAATCACATCTCATCCGCGCTCTTCGCATTATTCCGCCCGTAGAGCGAATATTGCTCCACCTCGTAGACAACCCCATTAGCCGGCGCAGATTGATCCGAGAGCCAAAAAACAACGTGAGAGGCGATCTGCTCCGGCGTTGTCAGCATTCCCGTGGGCGCGTATCGGGGGTCAACGTTGAACTGCCACCCTTCCGGCAACCCTTCACTCTGCTTGAGGGCAATCTCATTAGGCGATGTCACCCACCCCACATTGAGATGAATCACCCGAATCTTCTCGGTTGCCAGGGCGTTTGCCAGATTGCGGCTGGCCGTCTGCAAACCACCTTTGGCCGCGGAATAGGGCAGCAGATTGGGTGCGCCCGAGAGCGCGTTGATCGAGCCGATGTTCACCACAACGCCGCTTCCCTGGCCGCGAAAATGCTTCACCGCCTCCCGCAGGGTCAAAATCGGTGCCCGTAAATTGACCGCCAACATGGCATCGATCGCGGCAGCATCCGATTCTTCCAGAGTGGCCCGGGTGGTCAGGGCCGCGTTGTTCACCAATCCGTCAATGCGGCCAAAACGTTCGACTGTCGCCATGACAATACGCTCACAGACCGCGGGATCGGCCACATCGCCCACCACATACGCGGCCGCGTTGCCCAGATCGGCGGCCACTGCTTTGGCCCGCGCTTCGCTGCGCCCATGTACCATCACCCGTGCACCTTCGGCCACTGCTCGCCGGGCCGTGGATTCCCCAATACCGGTTGACGAGCCAGTCACCAAAATTACTTTGCCATCCAGTAACATGTAAGCCTCCTGTGGAAAGTTGACCCAGAGGCGCAAAGGCGCAGAGAAAAGAGACCAAATGGAACTCTCTGCGCCTTTGCGCCTTTGCGTAAAAAACTACCTTAAAAAACTACACCGCTTGCCAGCCCCCCGCCGCGGCCGAGCGGTACATGGCTTCCATCACCGTGCTGCGATAGGCGGCTTCCCGCGGGCC
>JAHEML010000667.1 GCA_024643705.1 Caldilineaceae bacterium
CGCCCACGACGCGCTTGAGGCAATTGTTGTAGACTACGCACCCCAACCTGCCGCGGTGAATCTGAGTGCGGCCACGAAATCTGGCGCGGGCCAGGTCCATGCCGAAGCGCCCAACAACATCGCCTTCGACTGGGAGATCGGCGACAAAGCCAAAACCGATGCTGCCTTTGCCAACGCAGCCCACGTGGCCCATCTGGAAATCGTCAACAACCGGCTCATCCCCAACGCGATGGAACCCCGGGCTGCGCTGGCCGATTACAACGTCGCCACCGGCGAAGTGACGATCCACATGACCAGCCAAAACCCCCACATCCACCGGCTGCTGATGTCCCTGGCCTCACTTGGCCTGCCCGAACACAAAATCCGGGTGATTGCACCGGAAGTGGGCGGCGGCTTTGGCAGCAAAATCCATCACTACGCCGACGAAGCCCTGACCGCCTGGGCCTCGATGCAGGTGGGTCGCCCAGTCAAATGGGTGGCGACTCGCTCGGAGACCTACCAAACCGACGCCCACGGCCGGGATCATGTGACCACCGCCGAACTGGCCCTCGACACAAACGGTAAAATCCTCGGCCTGCGCGTAGATACCCTGGCCAATATGGGCGCCTACCTTTCCACCTTCGCCCCCGCCGTTCCCACCTATTTATATGGCACGCTGATGTCTGGCGAATACGACATCCACGCCATCCACTGCCACGTCCTCGGCGTCTTCACCCACACTGTGCCGGTAGACGCCTACCGGGGCGCGGGTCGGCCCGAAGCTACATTTGTCGTCGAACGGTTGATAGACGAGGGCGCGCGCATCAGTGGTATTGATCCGGCAGAGTTGCGCCGTCGCAACTTTATCCAGCCCGATCAATTCCCCTACCCCACCCAGGTCGCCCTGGAATACGACAGCGGCAACTATGAAGGCGCGCTGGATTTGGCGCTGAAGCACATCGACTACGCCAACCTGCGGGCCGAGCAGGCCGAAGCCCGCAAAAATGGCCGTTACATCGGCATCGGCCTTTCGTCGTACATCGAGGCATGCGGACTGGCTCCTTCTGCTGTCGTCGGTTCGTTGGGTGCGCAAGCCGGCCAGTGGGAAAGCGCGGTGGTGCGCGTCCACGCCACGGGCAAAGTGACCGTCTACAGCGGCTCGTCCGGCCACGGCCAGGGCCACAAAACAACATTCGCCCAGATCGCTTCGGCAGAATTGGGCGTACCCTACGAAGACATCGACGTAATGGAAGGCGACACCGGCGCAATGCCCCACGGCTGGGGAACCTACGGCAGCCGCAGCGCGGCGGTGGGCGGCAGCGCGATTGTGATGGGCGCACGCAAAGTAGTGGACAAAGCCCGCACCATCGCGGCTCACCTGCTGGAAGCCGCCGAGGAAGACTTGGTCTTCGAGAATGGCAACTTCTACGTGGCCGGTTCGCCGGACCAGTCCAAAAGCCTGGCCGATGTCTCGCTACAAGCCTATCTGGCCCACAACCTGCCCAAAGGACTGGAACCGGCACTGGAAGCCACAGCTTTCTACGATCCCTCCAACTTTGTTTACCCCTTTGGTACACACATCGCTGTTGTGGAAGTAGACCCGGCCACCGGACAGATTGACCTGAAACGCTATCTGGCTGTCGATGACGTGGGCAATGTGATCAACCCGATGGTGGTGGACGGCCAGATTCATGGCGGCATTGCCCAGGGTGTAGGACAGGCTCTATTCGAGACGGCGGTCTATGACAGCGGCGGCAATCTGCTCAGCGGTTCCATGTTGGACTACGCCGTGCCCAAGGCCCATTTCCTGCCCTCTTTCGAGACCGACCGCACCGTCACCCCCTGCCCTCACAACCCCCTGGGTGTGAAAGGCGTGGGCGAAGCGGGCAGCATTGCCTCCCCGGCCGCGGTCATCAACGCGGTGGTAGATGCGCTCTCGCCCTTCGGCGTCACCCACATCGACATGCCCGCCACACCCGAAAAGGTGTGGAAGGCGATGCAGAAATAGGAGAACTTCGATGATTCCAGCCAAATTTGATTATCACCGCCCGGCCACAGTTGGCGAAGCGGTGCAGCTGCTCCAGAGCAACCCAGACGCCAAAGTGCTGGCTGGGGGGCACAGCCTGATCCCCGTGATGAAAATGCGCTTGGCCGCGCCAGCAGCCTTAGTGGATATTGGCCGCATCGCCAATCTCAAAGGCATCAGCCGCAGCAACGCCAGCCTGCGCATCGGCGCTACGACCACCTATCACGAAATTGCCAACTCTGCCGACGTGAAGGCAGCCGCCCCCCTGCTGGCCGAAGCTGCCGGACAGATCGGCGACCGCCAGGTGCGTTACCGGGGCACCATCGGTGGCAATCTCTCCCATTCCGACCCGGCCAGCGACCTGCCCGCGGCGGTGCTGGCACTGAACGGTACATTGCACGTGGCCGGACCCAACGGCAACCGCACGATTGCCGCATCCAACTTCTTTGTCGATCTGATGACGACGGCCCTTGACCCCGGCGAAATCCTGACTGCCGTGGAAATTCCCACAGCGTCGGGCCGGAGCGGCGCGGCCTATCTGAAATACGAGCATCCGGCTTCCGGCTATGCGTTGTGTGGCGCGGCCGCACTGGTGGGGCTAGACGGGAATGGCAAGTGTACCTCTGCCCGACTTTGCTTCAATGGCGTCAACGCCCACGCGCTGGATGCCGGGGCTGTGGCATCGGCGCTGATCGGTTCTGATCTGAGCGACGCCGCCATCGACGCAGCGGTAGACAGCAATCTGTCCATTCCCGACCCAATGGGGGATATGTTCGCATCAGGCGACTACCGAGCGCAGATCGCCAGCATCTACGGCAAAAAGGCGCTCAAGCTGGCGCGGGATCGGGCGCGAGGATAGCGGAATTGGGAATTGGAGACTGGAGATTGGGCCGGTGTCGTGTGATTGTGACACCGGCTCATCTTTTCGTGCGACGGTTGCTCTGGATGCCGGGGAAAGCTATAATGGCTGTATGACACGCTACGTTGTGATCGGCACCAGTGGCTCGGGTAAAACGACACTGGCCCGACAGGT
>JAHEML010000668.1 GCA_024643705.1 Caldilineaceae bacterium
CCAGCTATGGCGCAGACTGCCCGGTGGACGTTCTGGCTGCATTCGGGCAGGCTGGCATAGCCCTGCATCGCGCCGCAGCCAACCCCGAACCCACCCCCCGCTGCTGGCAGATATTCGAGTTCAACCAGCACCGCACCGAGATATTCCGCACGTCCGAGGCCGATTTTTACCGGTTGCAACCCCTTGTCTCCGATGTGCCCCCTGGATGGCAAGACGCTGCCGGTTTTCACCTGCTTCACGAGGCCAAAGACATCCCCACATTTGCCCGCCGTTTGCGCAGCAGCGGCGCTGGCTGCCTGCTGGCCGAGCCGCCTCCATCCGATTTTGTGCCGGAGAAGCTGGATGAATTTGCCACCTTCTTGCCCCTGGTCGATCTCTTTTCGCCCAATTGGGAGGAATCTACTCTCCTATTAGGGACGGATGATCCGGAGCGGATTGTGGCGCGATTTCTGGAGATGGGTGTCTCGGTGGTGGCGTTGCGTATGGGGGCAGATGGATCGCTGGTGGCTACGCGGGGGCAACGGTGGCGGATTCCTGCCGTGGCTGTGGAAGTGGTCGATGTGACCGGTGCGGGGAACAGCTATTGCGGGGGCTTTCTGGTCGGCTACACCCAAACGGGCGATCCGCGCACAGGGGGAATCTACGGGGCGGTGTCGGCCAGTTTTACCATCGAGCAGTTTGGCCTGCCCACAATTGATCAGGAAATAGGCCCGCTGGCGGCCCAGCGGCTGGAAACGCTGACACAATTAGCGTAAAGCAGCTACGAACCAAACGCAGCGTATCGGCGAATCCCTGCTCGGTAGACCGTGCGCATGAGGGTGAAGCCGACGACGATCCAGACGATCTGTACGCCGATGCCGGTGAACATCTCCTGGGGTGTCAGTCGACCCAGGGCCAACTCCACCGGGAAGGCCAGCATCCAGCGGAAGGGCAGAGTCGCGGCCAAATTCTGCACCCACTGAGGAAAGAGTTCCAGCGGGGCCAGCCGACCGGAAAAGAAGAGCAGGCAGACGAAGTAGACCTGGTTGACCGCGCCTGTGCGGGTTGTCCAAAATGCGCTCATCGCCAGCCCCCATTCCAAAAAGAAGCGCACAAGGAAGGCCATGATCAGCACCGGGATTGTGCCAGCCACGGCCCAGCCCACGAAGGTCCACGTGGGTTGGAAGAACCAGGCCAACACCCCCACCGTGGGCAGATAAACGATCAGCGTCAGCAGTTTATAGCCCAGATTGTCGGCAATGTCGCTGTGGATGGGGTGAATGGGTTTGAGCAGCAGCGCAGAGAAATCGCCCGAACGGATGCGATAATCGTACTCCCACATGATCCACGAAAAGGTGAAGTGGTTGACCAGCATCATGGCAATATAGTAGGCCGCAAAGTCCCCCGCAGTGAAACTCCCAACCGTGCCCCCCTGTTGGGCCGCCACCGTCGTCCAGACCACCAAATACATCAGCGGCTCCACCACACCACCAATCAACCAGATGAGCATGGCAACCCGGTATTGAAACTGCACCGCGATGGCTGTCTTGAAATAGCCTTTGTAGATGGAGATGTAGGCGGACATGGGCGTCTTTCGTGTTTCACGGTATGGCGGGGGGCACGATGTGCGAGCTGAAATGTGATGTGTGAAGCGTAGATTCTGAAACGTGATGGCATTCGACCTGAATTCACGTTTCATACTTTACGCAGGAGGTCTAATCGCATTGCTCTGTGGCTTTGTCACCCGACGTATTACAGTAGGCTTTGTGTTTCCGGCTGATTAAAGACATGTTCGATCACATCCTCGATCGGTGGGTCTTGTACCGTGAGATCAACCACTTCCAGATCGTGCAACAGCCGTCCAGTGACATTGGCTGTCTCGGCCTTAGGCACGCGCAAGGTGACGGACACGTCGTTGCGGGCGACAACTTCGCCATATTTCTCCAGGCTGCCACTTCCACCACCGTTGAGCAGTTCCACTGTCACGGTTTTGAAAGGCGAAAAGCGTTCCACCAGCCCAGCCAGGCCACCGTCGTAGAGCAGAATGCCGTGGTGAATGACAATCACCCGCTTGCACAGGGCTTCCACATCGGCCATGTAGTGGCTGGTGAGGAGGACGGTTGCGCCCGTGCGCTGGTTGTATTCACGCAGAAAGGTGCGGATGCGCCGTTGCATGGTCACATCCAGGCCGATGGTTGGCTCGTCCAGAAAAAGCACCCGGGGACGGTGAAGCAGCGCGCAGGCAATTTCGCACTTCATGCGCTCGCCGAGAGATAGGTTGCGCACGGGCTTTTGCAGCAGTGGCCCCAGTTCCAGCAGATCGGTCAGGTTGGCGACCGTTGGGCCAAACTCGTCCTGGGGGATGCGATAGACCGCCCGGTTCAGCTCGAAGGAATCGGCCACTGGGATGTCCCACACCAACTGGTTGCGTTGCCCCATCACCAACGTCATGCGCCGCAGGTAGTCTCGATCCCGTTCCCAGGGGCGAAAACCAAGAACCTGGGCATCGCCCCTGGTGGGGTGCAGCAGCCCGGAGAGCATCTTGAGAGTTGTGGTTTTGCCCGCGCCATTTGGTCCCAGAAAACCCACAATCTCCCCCTGGGACACAGAAAACGAGATGCCATCCACGGCACGCACTTCCCTAGTCTTGCGTTTCACCAGGCTGCGCAGCGCGGCCGTCAGCCCGGCCTCGCGCTCGGCAACCGTATAGATTTTGCGTAGTTCGTCTACGTTGATTACCGACGAAGTTGTCATGAGAATATCGGCTGCTGTCCTATTGGGGCCCTGCCACTACCAGGGTATAGACATCCGGGCGCAGATATTTGGCCGCCACCCGTTGCACGTCCTCCACAGTGACCGCGTTGATCTTATCTGCGTAGCGGTACAGATAATCCAGCCCCAGCCCATACCATTCCATCCCCAGCAGTTGAGACGCCACCCCATCATTCGTTTCCAGCCCCAGGGGTAGACGTCCGGTCATATTGGCCTGGCTGTCGGCCAGCTCCTCTGCGCTCACCGGCTCGCCCCCCATACGGGCAAACTCGGCGCGAATGCTCTC
>JAHEML010000669.1 GCA_024643705.1 Caldilineaceae bacterium
CGGTATTTTTCTGACAAGCGTTGTGTTGATCGCTTTTTCCTGGCTACTTTTTGGCACAGTGCATTCTGCCGCCGTGTCACCCGACGAGAAGGTTGCACAGCAGCGTCTCCGCTACCAGTGGCCCTTGCGCTGGCGTTTCCCCAAAATGTAGTCTGGGTCATTTCTCACTCAATCGGAGGATCATCAAGATGGCACTGTTGGCAGATTTATTGATAACCAATGCCCGGGTTTGGACTGCGGACCCCGCTAACCCCTGGGCCGAAGCCGTGGCCTTGCGTGGCAATCGGATCATCTTTGTGGGCAGCAGCGCGGATGGGTTGGCCCTGGCTGGCCCAAAGACAGAAGTGGTGGATGGGGGCCAACGCACCCTCATGCCTGGCTTCATCGACACCCACTATCACCTGATGTGGGGTTCGTTGGGGCTGGCGGCCGCCCAATTGTACGACGCCCGCAGCCTGGACGAAATCACCGCGAGCTTGTCGGCCTGGATGGCGGCCAATCCCCAGCAGGAGTGGGTGGTGGGCCGGGGGCTGCTCTATAGCGCCATCAAACCAGGCCAGGTGCTCGACCGCCATTTTCTCGACCATCTCTCGCCGGATCGCCCCATTTTTCTCACCGCCTTCGACGGTCATACCTGCTGGGCTAACACCGAAGCTCTGCGCCGGGGCAATCTGCTCCACGCACCCGCAGTGAGCGAAGGCAGTGAAATTGTAGTGGACCGTGCCACCGGTCTCGCCACCGGCGAACTACGGGAACCAGGTGCGTTCGAGCCTATCCGCGCGCTGATTCCCAAACCAGACGAGGCTGCACGCCGTTCGATGTTGCGCCGGGGGCTGGCGTTGACAGCCCAAATGGGCATCACCAGTATTCACAATATGGACGGCCAGGATAGCCAGCTTATGCGCTACGCAGCCCTGGATGACCTGGGCGAACTAACTTGTCGGGTCTATCTGCCCTTCGATGTAAAACCAGAGACCCCCGCCGAAGCGCTACAAGAGGCCGCTGCCTGGAAAGAGCAATTTCAGGGGGATATGCTCCATTGTGGCAGTGTAAAGTTCTTTATGGACGGGGTGCTGGAATCCTATACAGCCTTGATGGTGGATGGTTTTGGGGACATGCCCGACAACCGGGGCAGCGCGCTATTTTCGGCGGACCACTTTAATCGGATGGCTGCCGAGGCTGATCGGCTGGGGCTGCAAATCGTCGTCCATGCCTGTGGAGACGGAGCCGTGCGCCGGGCATTGGATGGCTATGCCCATGCCCGCCGGGTCAACGGCGCACGAGACAGCCGCCATCGGGTCGAACATATCGAAGTGATCCACCCGGACGACATTGGTCGTTTTGCCGCATTGGATGTACTGGCGTCTATGCAACCTCTGCACTCGCCGCTGCACGCGGGCAGCTCGGATGTCTGGGTACACCGGGCGGGCGAAGCGCGCTACCAATTCAGCTTTGCCTGGGAGACCCTACGCCAGGCCGGGGCGAAGCTAGTCTACGGAAGCGACTGGCCCGTTGTCAGCAACAATCCTCTGTGGGGCATCCACAATGGTCTCAACCGTACATCCTGGCGTGGGGGCGACCCGGAACAGGCGCAGACTTTGGAAAACCTGCTCGTCGGTTACACCCGAGACGCTGCTTTTGCCGAGTTTCGGGAAGAAGACAAAGGGATCTTACGCGTTGGTATGTTGGCCGATCTGGCCCTGCTGTCGGGGGATATCTTTGCCACACCCGCGGCGGAGGTGGGGTCTATGTCGGTAGCGCTGACAGTCTGCGATGGACGGGTTGTCTGGCGCGAACCAGTGTAACGCGACCAGAATCCAGTGTAACGCGACCAGAATATTGAAACTTTACCTTCCGCAAGCCCTTTTCAATTTGACCAACATCCGACGCGTGTGCTACAATCACTCTTCGTGGGCCTGTGCGGTGCCAGGCGTATTTTTTGCCTTCCATGGGTTTGATCAGGCGCCGACAGGGTCAATTGGAACGGAGTATATTTTGAGCCGATGTGGCTCTGGAACATTCGAACGAAACTATCGCCCTGCCGCAGGTTCAAAAACGGAGGATTCCTTTGCCGACAATCAATCAGTTGGTCCGTAAGGGCCGCAAGACCAAACCAAAGAAGGAAACAGCGCCCGCTCTGCGTTTTACGCAAAACACGTTGACAGGCCGTACGAAGCGTGTCAAGATGGGCAACCCCCAAAAACGGGGCGTCTGCACCCAAGTGCGTACGACTACACCCAAGAAGCCCAATTCGGCTTTGCGTAAGGTGGCTCGCGTGCGCCTGACCAATGGGATTGAAGTGACGGCCTATATCCCTGGCGAAGGTCACAACTTGCAGGAGCATAGCGTTGTCCTGGTGCGTGGTGGCCGTGTGAAAGATCTGCCCGGTGTGCGCTATCATATCGTGCGCGGCGCGTTGGATAGCACAGGTGTCAACAACCGCAAGCGCAGCCGCAGTAAATATGGAACCAAGCGTCCCAGAGTGAAAGCCTAATCCTTGGTTGAAGGTTTAGTCGCTCGTTTATTTTATGGAGAAAGCACGATATGTCTCGAAGAAATAGGCCTGTACGACGTGTTGTCCTGCCGGACCCACGTTTTAATAGCAAAGTGGTTACCAAATTTGTCAACAACCTGATGGAGCGGGGCAAGAAGAGCCTGGCCACGGGGATTGTTTATGATGCGATGGATCTGATTGCAGAGCGCACCAATCGCCCTCCGTTGGAAGTTTTTGAAGAGGCTCTGAAGAATGCCACCCCAATGGTTGAGGTTAAACCCCGCCGTGTCGGCGGTGCTACGTATCAGGTTCCCATGGAAATTCGCTCAGATCGGCGGATGGCCTTGGCCATGCGTTGGTTGATTGCCCACTCGCGTGCCCGCAGTGGCCGCACAATGGCGATTCGGCTGGCGAATGAGTTGATGGACACATCCAGAGGCGAAGGGACTACCGTGCGTCGGCGCGAGGAAGTACACCGGATGGCCGAGGCCAATCAGGCTTTTGCTCATTTCCGCTAAGTTGTACATGTAAAACTGGAGG
>JAHEML010000670.1 GCA_024643705.1 Caldilineaceae bacterium
TATAGGTACTCTAGCAGGTCGGGTATGCGCTGTCAAGCGCTTTTCGGGAGGCCATAATAGGTTTGCTGCTTTGTCGTATTCTGGCGTAGACTAGTCCTATGCGGCATTCGATGGTTGGCTCACAGAACAAGACGAATCAGCGGGTAAACCTTCCCACTCTTCGGCACAACTGGAGAGTGTGGGGCCAAGTAGCTTATGCTCTGCTGCTGACTTGTGTTTTTCCATTCGTCTGCTGGGGGCAAATGGGGCGGGCCGATCATCCCCATTCTGGGCCTCACTTTGTTTTTGCGCCTCCGCCCAATTATTTCATCTCATACGATCAGCCAGGGCCGACAGCCGATTCCCTTCACCCGAACGGGCACAGAACAGGGTCGGGCATTATTCTTAGCAGTTCGGCCCCTCTGGCCGAGTCGCAACCAGCGACCGGTCAATCTCTGCCGGACACACTTTCCTTCTTTTTCCTGTTCTTGTTGATCGCTGTGGGCGTCTGGCTGCTCTACACACCACTCCGTGCCTATACGCCCCATTCGTTTTCCTTGGGGTGTGGACAATTCAGCCCTGGCCTGCCCCTGCCCCCGCCACGATTTGCCTGGAAACACCTCCTTTTCATCTGAAAGATTCTGCCACTTTTGGAATTAATTTTTGAAAGGAACCCGCAATGTTGGGGCAAAATAATGGCGCCCGCCGCCTACAGCTTGTCGTTCCGGCCCTACTCGTGCTATGGTTTCTCTCGTTTCTGGCGGCCTGCGGTTCACCATCGCAATCGGCCGCGCTGACAGGAGACGCCATTCGCGTGGAGACCCCTGTGATTCGCCCTGCCGGGGCCGGACAAAATAGTGCTGCCTACCTGACCGTTGTCAACCCAACCGCCCAGGATGATCGCCTTCTCTCTGTCAGTGGCGACATCGCAGCGGCGATTGAAATCCACGAGACCACGAACGACAACGGGGTGATGCGCATGCATCCCCACGGGGATGGATTCCCGCTTCCGGCTGGCTCAATCTTGGATCTGAAGCCGGGGGGCAAACATGTGATGTTGATGAATCTGACCGAGCCGCTCGTATCGGGCCAGCAGATCACACTGACACTCACATTTGAAAAGGCAGGCCAAATAGACGTGGCAATTCCTGTGCTTGCTCAACAATAATCTCCCAACATGGGAAAAGAACCATAAGGAGAAGTACCGATGAAACGAATACTTGTTGCGATGGCGGCACTCGTGTTGCTGGTCGCGCTGGCACTCTCGCCCAGCAATCCTGCCTCGCTCTTTGCCCAGGCCAACCAGCAGACACAGCCAACCTCAACCCCAGCCCCAGAGCATGAGCATATGGCGACACCTGAGGCTACCGCCGAAGTCAGCGCCGAGGTCAGCGCCGAGGTCAGCGTTGAGGTCAACGAAGAAGACGCCGATATGCACATGGAAGAAGAACCAACGTTGGACTATCTTCACACGCGCATTCATGACCTCGAAGCAACTGTGGATGAACTCTACGCCGCTCACAGGGCCGCCCATACTGCCACTTACGATCAGGTCAATGGGGTGAATGTAGCGATCTATCTCCTCGATTCGGCTGGCCTGCATGATCTGGAAACCCGCCTGGTGAACGAGGGCGAAATTTTGCCCGGCGACAGTGGGAATGTAGCCAATGTGGCCCGCCTCCTCACCACTGTGGACTGGCCCGAAACCCTCGCTGCCGAAGCCGCGGACCTAATCACGATGCTGTCGGATGTGTCGACGGCCCTTGCCGACGATGACCTGGAAACCGTGTCACCTCTCTCCACCGCGGCGCACACGGCCTATCACGTTTTTTCACACAATGCCCAAATGTGGATCACCGAGGCCGCAGCCGCAGAGATAACGTCTGCCCCAGGCCAGGCCAACCGAGTGAACACGGCCATCTACCTGCTGGATGGTGCCGGACTCCACGACTTGGCCGAACGGTTGGTCGCGGACGAAGAGATCCTACCTGGCGACAGTGGCGCGATTGCCCAGGTGGCCCGGCTGTTGACAACCGTCGATTGGCCGGACGAGTTGACCGACGACGCAACTGCTCTGCACGAGACACTTTCGTCCTTGGCGAACGCTCTGGCCGATGATGATCTGGATGCAGCAACCCCGCTTGCCGATGAAGCCCATGATGCCCAGCATGACTTTTCTCATGCGGCCCAAACATGGTTGGCGGATCATGCTGAGGGTGCTATGCATAGCGATGAAATGCACAGTGACGAAATGCATAGTGACGAAATGCATAGTGACGAAATGCACAGCGAGAACCCTGCCGAAGGTGAAACACCGACTGAACACTCCCACGGTGACTAAAATGTGACATCGGGTCGTGGAGGGCAATCGTCTGGGACAGGGCGATTGCTCTCTTCGGCATCAAAAGGATTTGTCTTATGCGACAATTGCGCTCTTTTGTATTGCTTCTCCTATTGCTCCTGCTGCTAGCTGCACCGGCGAGCGCAACCCGGTTGACCCACGCCGATTATGCCCGGTCAGAACCAGCGGCTGATGCCCTGTTGACCGAACCACCGCGCAAGGTCAAAGTCTGGTTTACCCAGGAACTCTTCCGCCGGGACGGAGAAAATTGGGTGCGGGTCACTGGTCCAGATGGCACCCGCGTCGATCTGGACGACACGACTGTGGATGACGATGACCGCACCCTAGCGAGCGTTTCGCTGGCCGAAGCGCTCCCGGATGGGGTCTACACCGTTGCGTGGCGGGGACTTTCGGCGGAAGACGGTCATCCCGGCGAAGGCGAGTTTACATTTACCGTTGCCGCAAATCCAGCCCCTCCGCAAGAGACGCCCGCCGCCAACCAAGTGGCTACCAGCGAACCGGCTACTCTCACCGCACCGACTGTGGCTGTTACCCTGGTTGCAACACCTGCCCCATCTAACAGCGGCAGCTCGGGTGGATTGCCCTGCCTGGGGGCATCCCCCGTGGTCATGCTTGCGTTCGCAGGTGTCCTGATCGGTCGGAAGAAACGTTCCAGTCTGTAGCCACACGAAAGAATGAGTATGCCTGATATT
>JAHEML010000041.1 GCA_024643705.1 Caldilineaceae bacterium
GACCCGCACAGCATCGCTGATGAGTTGGCCCAGATTGGTGGGGCCATCCCCCTCCAATTGGCGGAAGATCTCCGGTGCAGCGATGATGCCGTGTTTGACTATCTCCGCCAGCCCCGAACGAAATTCCGCGGCGGGCAAGGTATTGATGACCTCTGGATCGATCACGACGAGGCTGGGCTGTTTGAACGCGCCCACCAAATTTTTGCCCTGGGGCAGATCAACACCGGTTTTGCCACCCACCGACGCGTCCACCATCGACAGTACGCTGGTCGGAATCTGCACAAAGGGCACGCCGCGCAGATAGCTGGCCGCGGCAAAACCGGCCATATCGCCCACAACGCCACCGCCCAGGCCAATCACAGGGCTGCGCCGATCCATCTCCGCGGCCAGGAATTGATCGTAGAGCGAGGCGATGCTTGCCAGGGTTTTGTGTTGCTCACCTTCGGGCACGGTGCAAATCACCGGCTCAAAGCCCGCCGCAACCAGGCTGTCGGCTACGGTTTCGGCGTGCAGCCCGGCGATGACCGGATTGGTGACGATGGCGACCTTGCCCTTCACCAGCTTGCGGTTCGCCATGAGTAGCCCCACCTGGCCCAGCAGACCTTCGGCTACGCAAATATGATAGGTTGTCCCTTCCGGCGTGGCAACGCTGATGCGGTTCATGCCGACCACCTCGTCGTTGGCGGCCAGGGCATCGACCACCCGCTCGACGATCTGCTCCGGGGTGCAACGGTCCGTGGGAATTTGCAGGGGGATGCTGCCATACGCGCCGCGCCGCCGGGCCAGCAAGCTTTCGATGTGGGCCAGTTTCTCGGCCCGTCCACCGGGCAGCAGTGGCCGATCTGTGGCCGATTCCACCCGCTCGATGATGGTTTCCGGGTCGGCGGTCAGACAAAGGATAGGGCCGCTGGCAGCCAGCACGTCCCGGTTTTCCTGGTTGACAAGTGCGCCGCCACCGGTGGCGATAATCAACCCACTTTGCCCGGCCAATTGCTGGCAGAGTTGGGCCTCGGCTGTGCGAAAGATGGCCTCGCCCTCCTGGGCAAACACGTCGGCAATGGGTTTACCAAAATGGGCCACCAACCGGTCGTCCATGTCGGCAAATGTCCGGCCTAGTCGGGCAGCCAACAATTGGCCTGTGGTGGTCTTGCCCGTGCCCATGAAGCCGGTCAACGTGATATTTTTTGGGGTATCCAATCTCGATCTCCTCCACAGTGTTTTGGAAATAGAACGCGGATGGCACTGATGGGGCGGATTGCCGCGGATTGAATCAGCGTTCAGCGCGCTCTAGCCAGATATTGTCATGCAGAACGGTTTTGATGACAAATGGACGGGTTGGTGGGGGTGTTCTGTCATATATATCGATCCTGTCTTTGTCACTCGATCAACCATCTGCTACACTGCCGCCCATGACCACACGCTACGTACTTTTCCTGATTGCAACATTGACTGTCACTGGCCTCATCGGCTATGGAACATTTGCCACGGCTCGGCTGCTGCGCAACTGGCGGCCAGAGTACAATCCCCTGCTGCTGCCCCAGGAAAATGCGGCGCGGCTCTTGCTCTCTCTGCTCTGCATTGGGTTGGGCCTGCTAAGCGGCGTAGGTTCGGCTGTGTTGGGCTGGCATTGGCAAAACTGGCAACTGGATGCCTTGATTGGGATTGGGGTGGGGCTGCTGTTGGCGCTGGGATTCTATACCGCCACCCTGTTGTTGCTCCGGCTGGGGGGCCAACGTTTTTATTCGCCGTCAATCCTCGAAATTCTTCTACCCACCAGTCGGCGGGAATTCTGGCTGGTGCTGTTGGCATTTATCCCGGCGGTGGCGGTGGAGGAGTTGCTTTTTCGCAGCCTGCTGATTGGTGGCTTTTCGCCCCTGGCCTCACCAATGGTATTGGTCATCACCACAGCCATCGGCTTTGGTCTGTTGCACAGCCCCCAAGGTGTGTGGGGGATGGTTGGTGCGGCCCTGGCAGGGATCATTTTTGGGCTGCTCTTTCTGCAAACAGGGAGTTTGGTCGGACCGTTGGTGGCCCATTATATTGCAAACAGTGTCCAAATTACTCTGGCAACCCAGACCCGCCAAGAGGCACCATTTGGCGGACTGGGCAAGTCATAACTTTACTATTCGACTCCGGCTCTGCCAGGATCCACCCACCCAAGCCCTATAACCAATTGACAGGAGAATCTCATGAATCAACCTCAGGCCGCAGCCCCCTTTACCTCCCGCGAGTTCCGCAACGCGCTGGGCCGCTTTGCCAGCGGTATTACGGTTGTGACGACTGTAATCGACGGCGAAACCTACGGAATGACAGCCAATGCCTTTGTTTCTGTCTCGTTGGAGCCGCCCTTGGTGCTGGTGTCAGTGGCAAACAAGGCACACATGCATGGCTATTTGCAACAGAGTGGTCGCTATGGCGTCAGTGTGCTCACGTCGACACAAGAGGAATACAGTCAACATTTCGCGGGCTTTGGGCCGGAGGCCTTTAAGCCGGACTTTGTAGAAGTAGACGGTATCCCCTTGTTGGCCGAGAGCCTGGCCCACATGATTGTCACCGTCACCGATGCCCGTCCTGCCGGTGACCACACGTTGTACATCGGGCAGGTGGAGTATGTTCAATGGTGGGACAGCAAACCGCTATTATATTTTCAGGGGCGATACGAGCGGTTGACTTGAAATAATACGCAGGTGGCGTGGAAGGGGCGGATAGAAGTGGGTTGAGCCTTTGGCCTATTTCCCCAACCCTTCGCCGATCGTCTGCATCTGCTCCAAAAAATCCCCAGCCTCGATGTCAGCGGTCAGGAGTTGAATCATCCCTCGATTGAAACTTTCCAGAAAGGGTGTATAGCCCGGCGGCAACTGCCACACACGTGCATTCTCTAGGCCAGCAAGAAAAGGGGCAAGTGCTGGAAAAGCTGCCAGCCACTCGTCGCGCAGGCTGATACGGGTGGGCATGTACGCGCCATCGGCGGGCCAATCCCGTTGCAGCGACGGCGATGTAAGCCAGCCAGCCAAGGCAAAGGCATCGTCTGGGCGTTGGCTGCGGGCCGACACAGCATAACAGCTTGTAAACGCGACCGTGCCCTGCCCGCCAGGCCCGTTGGGCAGGGGCGCGATACCGTAATCCAGAGCAGGAAACTCGGCAGCCAGATAGGGCACAACCCAATTGCCTTCGAGGGCCATACCCCCTTTGCCTTTCCCTATCACCTCTCCGGCCCAACTGCTGTTGGACTCACCGGGCTGTCCCCCAAAGTTATCCCGGAAAATGGTCAATGGGAAGTCGATGGCGGCGGCAGCGGCGGGGCTGTCCATGCCCACACGTCCGTTGGAATCCACCACGTCACCCCCCGCCTGATCGAAAAAGGGAAACCAGCGTGATAGGTCTGGGGAGATGATCAACCCAAAGCTGCCGATGTTTAGGTCTGTGACCCTCTCGGCAGCCGTGCGCATTTCGTCCCAGGTGCGGGGCGGCGGCAGTTCCTCGGCGGCAAACTGTGAGCGGTTGTAGATCAGCGCCAATGTCCGTACTTCCCGCGGTAGGCAATAGCGCTCGCCTTGCCAGACGAAGGCGTCGGCCAGCAGGGAATAGAAATCATCGGTTGGGCCAAGACGATCACCCGCAGGCATCAACAAGCCAGCCGCAACCAGATCGGGAAAAGCAAAGCTATCTACCACAACCAGGTCGGGTGGCTGGTCGCTTCGCAATGCGATACCCAGCGCAGCATCATAAGTGGTATCCACTTTTACGTCCACGAGCAGGTCGATACGTTCACGATCGTATTGGCGGATGCGTAGATTGGCTGGCTCGTCCGGGAGCAAGGCCGTCACTGTTCGATACGGTGGTGTGGGTGTAGGTTGGGGTTGTAGAAAGGGCAAATCGACTCCTGGGGCCGAACAGCCCGTCAACCACAGGAGCAAAAGTATGTGGACAACGCAACGACTGATGCGGTTGCACATCGCACTGCTGGATTCGGAGTTGGAGGGGGAAACAAGATGAATTTTGCCACTGCGGACCAAGCCGAACAGGGTTATTCGACGGCAGGACGAGTATCTATCCACAGAATTCACAGAGAAAATTTGCATTTTTAGCGAAATCTGTGGATAGGCTGTCGCGCCAAGTCACCAATTTATTCGTTCTCTTCCACATGTGCTGCATAGTCGTCTGCGCTCAGCAGTCGTGCCATTTCGCTTTTGACGCTGGACGAAGGCTTGATTTTGAAGAACCACGATCCGTAGGGATCATCATTCACCAATTCCGGCGTGTCTTGCAACTCAACATTGATCTCAATGATGACACCGCTAACAGGTGCGTTGACATCCTCGGCAGCTTTCACAGACTCGACGACGGCAACAGCATCGCCTGCGCTTACTTCCTCGCCAATGTCGGGCAATTCTACAAATACCACATCGCTGAGTAGGTCCTGGGCGGTGTCGCTGATACCGACTACTACAACATCATCCTCCATGCGCGCCCACTCGTGGCTGGTGGCGTACCGAAGGCTGGGATCGAATCTATAGGCCATATGAATTTCTCCTTATACAGTGTTATCAGGAGACCGGTCACATCGTTCAAATCTGGCCGGTCTGTCCAAGCGTGAACAATATTATTCTTTGTAAATTAGTAACTACCAACCCTTTGCCACGAATTCAACGAATTTCACGAATGATTGAGCCAAATTCGTGGCTATTCGTGCAATTCGTGGCGAAAATCCGGTCAGTGGCTTGGTAATTACGTAAATTATTCTTTGTAGCGCGGTTTGTAGAAAGGTCGGCGCACGATTTTTGCTTTCTTGGCCGTACCGCGTACCAAAATATCGATCTCTGTACCGATCTTTTGGTAAATAGGAAGAACGTACCCCAAGCCGACAAATTTATCCAGTGTGGGGCTTTTCATACCCGTGGTGACATGGCCGACGATCTGCCCGTCTACCGCAATTTCGTAATGATCCCGGGCGACGGCTCGGTCGATCATTTCGAAGCCGACCAAAATCTTGCGGTTTTCCTCCAATTTTGCCTTGAGAAGCGCATCCCGCCCGACAAAGTCCGGCTTGTCTAAGGAGACTGTCCAACCTTGGCGGGCCTCGAAGGGATTGGTTTGGGCGTCGATCTCGTGGCCGTAAAGGGGCATACAGGCCTCGAAGCGCAGACTATCCCGCGCGGCCAGCCCACAGGGGAGCAATCCATCTGCCTTGCCTGCGGCCAAAAGAGCGTCCCAGCACGCCACCGCGGCCGGTGCTGGCAAGTATAGCTCAAAGCCGTCTTCGCCGGTATAGCCAGTACGGCCCAATAGCATCTCTACCCCGTTCACTGTGGTGCGCAAACCTGTGCGCGCTGGAACTTGGGCCAGGTGGGTGTCGGTGAGGCGCTGCAAAATGGTCTCGGCCTGGGGTCCTTGCAGGGCCAACATGTAGGTTTCGTCGGAGATGTCGGTCAGCTCGATCCGGTAACCGTGGCTGTGGGAACGCAGCCAGAGCAGGTCTTTGGCCCGGTTGTCTGCGTTGACGGCAATCATCCAGCCCTCTGGCAGTCGGTAGAGGAAAATATCATCGATGATGGTGCCGTCTTCGTAGCAGAGCAGGCTGTAGTGGGCATCCCACGTTTGCATTTGGCCGATATCGTAGACCTGGACTGCCTGGAGAAAGGCATCGGCGTCTGGTCCGGTAAGGGTAAATTGCCCCATGTGGTCGATGTCGAAAAGGCCAGCCGCCGTGCGTACCGCGTGGTGTTCGGCCAGAGGCCCAGTTGGGTATTGCACGGGCAGTTCCCATCCAGCGAATGGAACCATCCGCCCACCCAGTTCCACGTGGCTTTCGTATAATCGCGTGCGTTGCATGGCTTTTACCTTTGGTTGGAGGCGTTTCCAGAAAGAAAGAAAGAAAGAAAGAAAGAAACGGAAACAGGGATCAGACCCCGATTCCCGCTTTCTCCTGGTCGCCTACCTTTTTTGTCGCCTGCCTGTGTTGTGGAGGATCGATGCGGTCGCCACTTTCGTGTTGCCGCTTTCGTTCGGCCACAGATGTTGATTGTGCTTGGAGTATAGCAAGCCAAAGAAGGAATGACAAGTCGGCTGTCGGTTTGCCAGAACCAGGGAAAGTGGGCGCTATTTGCTTTCGCCTTTCCCCGATGATACGATGCGCCTATGCGACGTATGCCACGAATTCACCTGTCCATTCTAACCTGCTACACAGTGCTGGCTCTGCTGCTGACCTGGCCCCTGGTGGCACACCTGACGACCCATGTTCCCGGCGATGGCATCGACGATCCATCCCTGGCCTGGAATCTATGGTGGATCAAGGCCCGGCTGGTAGATCAACTGAATCTGGACATCTTTCATGTGGATTGGATGTTTTGGCCCATTGGCATCAATCTGGGCTTCTATACTCTGACGCCGCTGAATGGTCTACTAAGCCTGCCTTTGCAAACGGGGATGAGCCTGGTGCTTGCCTCCAATCTGGTCCTTCTCTCCTCTTTTGTGCTGGGCGGCTATGGCACGTTTCTGCTCGTCCGCTACCTGCTGCGCTACCATCCAGCGTCCGCTACACCATTGCGCCCAGACATCCTCTTCGCGCTGATCCCCGGCGTGATCTATGCTTTTGGGTCGTCCAAGCTCTTTTATGCCAGCTTGGGTCAGTTCAACATTGCCAGCAGCCAGTGGATTCCATTCACCGTCTTATATGTCCTGCGCACGGGTCAGCGCCGCCGCTGGCAAGATGGAGCGATAGCGGCTCTCTTTCTCACGTTGCAGGCCTGGTCGGAGCTGACCTATGCCACATTTCTGTTAATTTTCACCGGGTTGTATGCCATTTGGCTGTTGGTCACCGAATTGCTTTCTCGGTCATCCCAGCCCCAGTCCAGCTCTCTCGGCCCACTTTTCACAATCCTTTCCCGCTTTGTGTTAATGGGCCTGCTCTTTGCTTTGGGGATTGCTCCCTTTCTTTGGGCCATGTTGCCCGATTTGCGCGCCGAAGGGGATTTTTTCACCAGCGGCGGGGGTTTTTCCGATCTCTTCAGCGCCGACCTTTTTGGTTATCTTGTGCCCACCCGTCTGCACCCTTGGCTGGGGGCATGGGTAGCAGGGCTGGCTTTCCCGAATGACAAGGGCCAGCATATTTTTATTGGCTACAGTCTCCTGGCGCTGGCCGTGGCAGGATCGCTGCGTCTGCTGCGCCGCCAGGGTTGGCGCGGCATCTTTTGGCCGGGGATCACCTTTATTTTCTGGTGGCTGACCCTGGGGCCGGTGGTGCGTGTGCTGGGCCAGCCCACATCCATCCCCGGCCCGTTCGCCCTGGTGAGCCTGCTCCCCTTTTTCAACGGCAACCGCTACCCCAGCCGCTACAGCGTGATGGTGATGTTGGGCCTGGCTGTGTTGGCGGGCTATGGGCTGATGGTGGTGCGGGATTGGCACGAAAGGCGCGCCCAAGGTTCGTCCCCACGCCAGATGCGGCTGGTCCAAACGACGATCTCCATCGCGCTGATCGCGGTCTTTCTGCTGGAACATATCTCTGTACCCCTCCCGCTCAGCGACTTTCGTATCCCGTCCATTTACCAGACGATTGCAGACGAAGCTGGCGATTTTGCGGTGCTGGAGCTGCCCACAGGCTGGCGCAATGGGGCGCGGGTGATGGGCCGCTCGGATGTGTTGATCATGATGGAGCAGTGGTATCAGACCAGCCACGGCAAACGGCTGCTGGGGGGAAACACTAGCCGCAACCCAGGATACAAGTTCCAATATTATTCCAACGCGCCTCTGCTGGGCGATCTGATTGGCCTGATGAATGCAGATCAGCCCCACATCGGGCCTGTGATCGACGCCGAATGGGATGATCTTGTGGCGCGCAACCGGGCCATCGCCCCGGCCGCGCTCGATTTTTTGGACGTGAGATTCGTGGTTGTTCATGTAGAGAAGGCGCCGATCCAGCTGGTGCGCTTTGTAGAAGAAGCCCTGCCTGTGGAACTGGTGGAAGAATGGAGCGGGCCGGACTGGACGGGCACAGCGTCGACGATTCGTCTCTATCGGGTGGGTGATCCGCGGGCAAACGGCGTGCAGAAGGCGGCTGACTGGACAGTGGAACCAGCAACACCCGGTGGGTTGCTGGCTGTGGCCGAGGGTTGGTCGGGCCAAGACATGGGGGGGCGCATTCGCTATGCCACCAGGGCAAAGCCTTCGCTGCTGCTGGACATTCCACCCGAGGGCGGCACGTTGACGTTGGATGTGTATGGCCCGGCTCGGCTGGCGGGGCTACGTTTGAATGATGTCAAGATCAACTGGCTTGGGGGGCCTTTGTATGGAACCCGCCAGGAGGTCGTGGTGGATATACCCCAAAAGCTGGCGAGTCGCCCTCTGGATCGGTTGACATTGGAATTTCAGGAGACCCCTTGGAGCGGGCTATATGTGGACTTTCCAGCCAAGGATATTGGGCAACCCGTGGGAGAGACTGGCACCTTTTTGCCGCCTGGCCACGGCATTGTGGCAGTCAGCGCCGGGGAAGAAGTCGGAGACTTTGCTCATATTTATCTGACAAACCGGGCCTTTGTGGGCGAAGATATGGCCACAGGCGGGCGTGGCTACAATCTCATCGCCGTGGATGCCGAGGGTGATCTCCTGGGACAAGCAAGTTTCGACACCCTGCTGGATGATGGAGCGTCGGCGGCAATGGCGGCCTGGATCAATGGTTGGTCGCCTGGAACCATTGTTGCGGGGGCTGTCAACGACGAGGCCAGCCTTCATTTGGGCGAGGATGCTGTGCAAGCTCTTGCACATTTGGGTGTTGCCACGGACTTACGCGGCCATTTCCGCTGGAGCCACGCCTTCGTGGGTGTGGCAGGTGCGGGTACTGCCACCGCCAGAGAAGACGCCTCCCTCCTGCGTCCTGCTCTGGCGGTGGTAGGGTTGCCTGTGGATGGGCCAGCCATCTACGGTGGCATTGGCCGTGTTCATTTCTCGGCCCGTTAACCCTTTTCCCCAGACGCAAGCAACATATGGATGAATCAACGCTGGATGTGGCACCGAGGAAGCGGGGCTGCACCAGGCTTCCGCGCCATCCAATCCGCTACAACTTCGTCCATACCGTCATCGTCACCGCGCTAAATACGTTCTATAGAATTTCGTAGACGCTGCTTGCAGTAGCGCAAGCATACAGCGTTCATTCTTTTTACGAGAATCGAGTGCATCTCGGCTAATTGTGCGGCTAAAAGCCGCACCTACAAAAATGTATTTCACGAAGTAATCAACGGGGACTTGCCTGCAGTGTCGGTGTCGGCGATGGAAGTATGTTCGGCCATTGACCCTGAACGGTTGGCTGGAGAGCCGGGGTTGCCCGCGGTATAAACTGGCTTTTGGGCGTAGGTGTTGGCGTGGCCGGGGGTGATGTATTGGACCCATGAACTGAAGGCAGATGCGTTGTAGAGGGTGATGTGTTGGGAAGTGGAATAATCAGCCGCCAAGACACCCGCAGCATGGTTGACGTGAGCTGATTCCTCTCCATGATCGCCTGTACACTGACACCGAACCGGGCCGACAGTCCATATAGGGTATCGCCCAAACGTACTGTGTAAAGGCGCTCGCCAGTACGAGAAAGCCCGCCTGTGTGGATGGGTGCAGGACGGGATGTCGCTGTGGGAACCAGCATAGATACGACGTTTCCCACAGCTGGGGGTGCAGATATTGGGTCAGCGGTCGTTCCATTGGTCTGACCTTGCAACGGTTCGGCTTCGCCCTTTCCCTCTCTGCTTTCCAACGGCGGTTTTGGCGTGGGCTGTGGCTGGGCAACACTAGGAATCACGATTCTATCGCCAGGCCTGATCAGGTTTGCATTGGCAATCTGATTATATGTTTGCAGTGTAGCCAAAGAGACGCCATAGCGTTTTGCAATGGCCGACAGAGTGTCGCCTTGAACCACTGTATGCACCGTCGAGCCGTCTTGGGCCAAAATTGCTTCGGTGGCCAAGGGCGTCAGCAAGGTGATCAACGAAAAAAACATGACAAGAAGTATGGTTTTGCTAGGGTTAAGGAATAACCTGGACGGGGCATACTGATTTTTGAATATCATTTTACACTCCCCCAAATATCATACGAGAGAAAATCATATGCGACACAAAATATCGGGTCGTGGGGTGAAGTTTTATGATAATGTAGACCCAAAAAAGATGACAATCTAATAGCATATCAACGTCAAATGGTTGGGAAGAAGATAAGCCTCCTTTACGAAAATGAATACATATTGATTATCAATATCACACACTTAGCTGAATAGCTGTGCAATAGTGGAAGATAAAATTGCACAGTTCCTTGACAAAAGTTTGTTATTGCTGTACTATTTGTTGGCTATCCGAAATATAAGGTGAGTATTTTACTTTTTGCCTAGGCTGTAGACCTTATTTTTCGGACAAAGTATAGCATATATGTAGGGTTACGTGAATCAGCAAATCATCATCAACAATGGCCCGTAGGCACCAACGACCAACCGGGTACACACCAATGACCAAACTGGATCATACATGCAGAGAGGGTCTCCAAACATCGACTATGCACTATATATCTAGCCGAATTCGTCCATTGTTCGAACCGAAAACGCTCAAGTGGCTCCTTGTCTTAGGTCTGATGCTGTTGCTTTTGCAGCCGATGTGGCTGTTCGCGCAGACCAATCTCTCGTCGCCTTGGGAGACATATAGCCGCAAAGACGGGTTGGCTTCGAACAATGTGCTGGATATTGTGCCTGGCGACGGGGAGATTTGGTTTGGCACGGACGCTGGTATCAGCCGATTCAACGGGGAATGGACGACATTTGGCCCTGAAGAGGGCATTTTTCCCGGAAAAGTAATGGCCCTGGCCAGTGATGAGATCACTGGCCGATTGTGGGCGGGAACCGACAACGGCGATGTCATAGCCTGGGATGGTGAGCAGTGGAACCGTGTTCACAACATGCGCAGTGGGGTAAATGCGCTCCTGTCTATCGACGGACAGCTATGGATTGGTACGGAACAGGGCCTATACATTTGGGTGGAATCAGCCACGATCCCCATCGATTTTCTGGGCAATGTCCGGGTGCAGGCTCTGGCCCACCAAGGAAACACAATCTGGGTGGGGACAGCCGACGGCCTTTGGGTTCATCAGGGCGACCAATGGGCCGAGATCACGGTTGATGATGGTTTACCTGGGACGGACATTTCGGCCATATGGGTTGATTCGGAGGGGCCAGTGTGGGTAGCTGCTGATGGAGGTATCGCCTGGTGGGCCGCGTCCACGGGAATATGGGCCACTGTCAATACAGAGGTTCTGCAATTGCTCGACCCAGCACCCATCATGGCCTTGACAGGCGACA
>JAHEML010000671.1 GCA_024643705.1 Caldilineaceae bacterium
CAGGGGTGAGACGGTGCTCGCCACCCAGTCGGTCCGGTCCATCTGCTGAAGCGCGCCATCGTAACTGCCTGCCAGATCGGTGAGGGTGGCGCCGCTGTTCTTGTCAAAGTTCCAGTAGGCCACCAGCCCCGCCTCGTTGGCGGGATCCACAATGGGGTGGGAACGGCTGTCGACGATCTGGGCATCGGTGCGCGCGCTGTCCCACAGGCGCACTTCGTCGATCTGGCCGTCGAAGAACCAGTTTGTTCGATATCCAACGTATGCGCCGGTATCCTCGTCGGCGGCGCCGATGCGGAAGGGTTTGGCGATGTTCTTCTTGTAGTTGACGTTGTTCCTGGTACCAACCTGCACTCCGTCGACGAAAAAGCGCGTCGTGCGATTGCTGTAGCTGACGGCCAGGTGTGTCCACCGGTTGAGTTGAATATCAGGCCCCTGGATGATGTTCCAGCCGTTGCCACCGGTTACCCAGAATTCCCACTTGCCAGCGGGTGTGATGTAGACGGTCCAGCCGCCCAGTTGGCCGGCGGTGGAGACGTCGCGCGAACTAAAAGGTGCTTGAAAGCGGCTTTTGTCGCGCGGGAAAACCCAGCCCTCGACGGTGAAGCTGTCGGGGTTGAGGGCGGCATCGTAGGGGATTTGTGCGAAATCGTTGGCACCGTCAAAGTCGAGAGCGTTGCCAAAGCCGGCCAGGGGCGCGTAATTGGCGGGCACTGGCGCGTCATCGAGCACGATGTTGTCGATTGAAATTGTTTCATTACCTGCCGGTCGTACGGTAATCACCAATGTGTCCAGCGCAACGCCCGCCAGTGCGTAGGCAGGCATGGTGATCTCAGGGCAGTAGGGGTATCCAGTGCTCAAAACCTCTTCATGCGAAGCGGTTTTAGTCCCAGCCGTTCCACCAACATAGGCGTCAAACGTAACGGTGAGTCGTGGCGTGCCGTAGCCGGCGCCGGCACAGTCAAGCCCAGCGCTGATGAACTGGAACGCTGTGCTATCCTGCCGGGTGATGGTCACCTGGTACACTCTGTTTCTATCTGTGGCGAGCAGATGGGTACCAGCGATCTGACCAGTGGCTCCGTAACCAAAGTTGTTGGCCTTGAATATATCCGGCGAACCCGCAGTCGAAATGTTGTAGCCGTCTTCCTGGCTACCGCTGTAATTGATAGAGAAAGTCGAGCTGGGAATATTCACGTTCTCGAAATCGATGGTCACTGTCGTCCCTGATTGTGCTGACGCCAAGCGGCCACCGCCAATGACGGCTAGCATGAGCACCGCAGTGACAAGCAGGAACCGCAACGCACGGGAGAACGTAAATTGGGAAATTAAGACTGACATGGTTATTTCCTTTGAGGTATGAATCCTGCTACTCGCCACTGCTGCCCACCCTATGTTCATTTTTATCCGTAATTTTCTTAATGGTTCAATCTATCAATTATAGCCTAAGCCGGACGGCGTCGGACGAAGAGCAAGATGACGCCCACCACCGACACAATCAAAACCAGGGGCAAGATCAAAAACAGGTCAACCCGAATATCGGCTTCGGGGGTCATCAACACAATCCCCAATTCCCAGGCCGCCCACAGTGTCCAGACAGAAGCGGGCCACAACAGCGCCTTGGGCCGGGCAATGCTGGCGCTGTTGCGTAGGAGCAGATAGGCGCCAAAGAATAGGCCCGCCACGAGAAAAATTGTGGCCGGTTTCTGAATGAACAGCGCATCAATTAATTGCATTTTTCAACCTTTTATTATGTTTGTATGATTTTCGGACCCAGATATCAATAAATGCCATCTGTGCTTCGGTTACGATCGTTTTTCGGCGTCTGCTGCAGCAGCAGCCTGATTGATACGTTTCAGGGGTAGACTCAGAAGCCAGGAAATCACGCCAATGGAGATGGAAGCCACAAGCGCGCCCACGAAGCCTTCTACTTGCAGCCCGGAGAGAACTCTGCCCCCCAGCAGCAACACGACTGCGCCCAGCAGCACATTGATGATGGCCCCCTGAATGCCCCCACCCAACTTGAGGTCCCACAGGCTCAGCAGCCAGCTAATCGCACCGCCAATCACTGCGATGGCGGTGCCAGCGATGAATGCCGTACCCAGGCCATCTACCTTCAGACCGAGACCAAATAGCCCAACGACCCAGATCAGGATACCGGAGAAGACAGCCGCAAAGAATACGCCGATCAAGAGACCAATTTTATTCATGTCGTTCCCTTCTTTCATTTGACGAGTGAACTGCCCGCACTCACTTCTCGTCGGGCAAAGCCAGCAAGATATCGGTTGAAGAATCCAATTTCATGTACAGGCCGACACGGGAAGCTGTGTTCAACGGTGCGTCAAAGGTGAATAGCGTTCCCGTCACATAGACTCTGGTTGGTTTCTGGGCCTGTGCGTCGGCAAGAAATGTTCGGAGCAGATCGTCCCGCCCCGGATCGTTGGGCACGTACACCGGCATCGACTGGCCCGTGCTATCCTCTACGTTGGCTTTCAGGTTGAAACGCCAGGTTTCGTCGTCTGGCCCATTGCCACTCCACCACTCCCCCAGAATCTCTGCGGCTCCCCGATCTCCGTATAGGTTTCCATGGTCCACAAAGCCCCAAACGTGTATTTGCCGCCCATTCAAAGCCTGCGCTTCTCGGCTGTCGCGGGCAAAACCGTCACGGCTGATAGTAGACAGCGGGCGGTATTCACCTGTCTGCTGGCTGCAGCCGACCACAGCGAGAGCGGCCCACAGCAACAGGAGAAGACGGCTCGTATTCGTGCAAGAGAGAGCTTCACCTCTGCTGCAAAGAGACCTTTTCACGTGAGCACACGCTTCTGCCGACGGGCGAACCCAGCACTCACACCAGCGATCAACAGCCCGTTGGCGGCACCGACAACCGCCATCACGACGAAGAATACCAAACTGTCCGCTGCCGTGCGCTGGACCGACGGTTCGCCGCCAAACCATGACAACATCACCAATCCTGCGGTGATCAGACCGGCCACGGCCCCTTCAAGCGTCGCCCGCAGCCAGCGCTTTGGCCGACG
>JAHEML010000672.1 GCA_024643705.1 Caldilineaceae bacterium
GGTGGCGGCCAAAATGTACACACGGGAATCTGTGAAGAAAAGCTGTTTGAGTTGTTCTTCGCATTTGGCGTAGAGCGCCTCGAATTCGTCGGATCGGTGGCCGATCATTGGCGCTGTTTGCGCGGCCAGCACGTCCGGGTGGACATCTGTGGGGCCGGGGATAAAGAGACGCTGATTGGGTTTGCCCAGGGGTTGCATGGGCATCTCGGCAGCGGGTGAACGTTGTAAAATAGGGAAAGCCATTGTCGTTCCTTTGTGTCTGCGTGAAACTGTGTCGGTCTGGTCGTTTCAGTCTGGTCGTTTCAGTCTGGTCGTTTCAGTCTGGTCGTTTCAGTCTGGTCATGTCGTTGCGATCCCCACTGATCAGAATATGCTACGATGCTCAAACAGTATAGTGGGAAAGACAAAATCCACCCAAAACCGACCGGGAAATGGCAGATCACTACGCATCCCAACCGCTGATGGCTGGCGTACAGTTGATTGTGCCAAACAATGTTTGCCCGTTTGACACAACCCATGTCTTCACATAGGATTCATGCACTGCCTTTGCCCAGGCCTTTGCCCAGGCTTTTGCCCAGGCCTTTGCCCAGGCGTCTATGCACCATCCACCCAGGAGAAACTCTGTTGACCTGGTTTGATCAACTCACTGGCTTTGTCGAGACAACCCCAGAGCAGGTACGCCAAAATTTCACCCTCTCTGGCGACAACATGATATCCCACGCCAATGGGCGCACATTCATCTGGGGCCAGTTAGAGACCCCCACACTGGCCGAATTGCGCCAGCGGGTAGCCAGCAGTCCAAACCCAGCAGGCAGATTCTCGGTGCGCGAGATCATCGCCGATGTCCGCCATCTGCACGCCGACGAGTCCAATGCCGGTTGCCTCTTCCAGGTGGCATCCCAATTCAACCTGCTGGAAATGATTAACCCCCGTGTGACGCCGGAGCAAGGCATTGGGCGCTACGAAACCGACCATACCCAGGGGCCAATCTGTGCGATTGCCGCCGGCGCAGGGACCATCTACCGCAATTATTTCGCCCCTGTCAATGGCAAAATCGGCCAGACGAAGGAGAACCAGATCGACTGCCTGGCCGATATCGGCGCGGCCTTGGGCAATCACGGCCAGGCGCTATGGGTGATGGAAAATGGCTACGCCCTGGCCTCCGCCGTGGGTCTTGCCGCTATCAACCAACGGCTCCACGCCGCAACCGAAGCAGAAATCGACGATCTGCGCCAACGTCTGCGCATCGGCGTGCAGTGGAACACCCAGGTTACGCTGGGTGAAGCAACCCACACGGTCTCCCAAGCCTACTGCTCCGCCTTGCCCGTGGCCTATTCCGGCCATTCCGCCGACCAGTGGGAAGCCTTCGCCCGTTTGGTGTTGGACGCCGCTTACGAAGCGACCTTCTGCGCTGCCATCCTCAACGCCGAACAGACCGGCAACAATCGGCTCTTTCTCACATTGCTGGGCGGAGGGGTCTTTGGCAACCCAAGCGAATGGATCGCCCAGAGCATCATACGCTGCCTACAGCTATACGCTGGCTGGAACCTGGATGTGGCAATTGTAAGCTACGGTGAATCGCAGCCCTTTGTCCGTCAACTCGTCGAGCAATTCGCCTAACCATTTCTTCCCCCTATTTTGGAGAGTTCAAACCGATGATACTACTGCTCAACCTCTTTTCTAGCCGCCAGGAACGCTCCGGCTGTTCGCCTGTCTTCCTGATTGGTGGAGCCATTGTCGCATTTATTGCAGCAACGACGATTTTGTGGACAAATGAAGGCCGGGTGGACTTTGGCCGCATCGGCACAGAGAGCGTCCCGATTGAAACCACCGCCATTGACCCAGGCAACGACAACGCGTTCGTGGCCGCCACCGGCACGCTCACCGGGGATACGCCCGTGGGCGACGACACGTTCCTGCGCCCAGGTGACTGGTTGGAAGTGGAGCGGCTGGTGGAAATGTATGCATGGGTGCAGAAATCCGAAGGGGGCGACGAAGATAGCTCAACCTACAGCTACAGCACAGCCTGGACAGACGATCCCGCAGATTCGTCTGGTTTTTCTCTGCCCGAAGGCCATACCAACCCGCCACAAACAGTCAGCGGCGGTTCGTTCCGCCCAGAAACGGGACAGCTTGGCGCATACCGAGTCGACCTGCGCAGCCTGGACCTGCCCGACGCCACACCGATTGTGTTAACGAGAGAAACAGTCATCGGGAGCAACCAGGGTAGTCTTTCTGGCGAGTACGTGTTTGTAGGCGCGGGCACACTGGCCGATCCCCAGGTAGGTGACCTGCGTATCCGCTTCCAGGCGGTGGAGAGCGGCCAGCAGGCAACATTGTTCGGGCAGACCGAAGGGGCGACCATTGGCCCCTATTTCCACAAAGAGCGCGACAGGCTCTACCGGGCCTTTTTCAGCACCCGGGCCGATGCCCTGGCGGAGATGAGCGCGGAATATCGCTTTGCCCTGTGGGGGATGCGTGTGGCCGGGTTGCTGGCTTATTGGGCCAGTTTCATGATGATTTTCAGCCCCTTCACCCGGCTGCTGGGAGGCGTGCCTTTGCTGGGCCGATTGGGCAAGGGGCTGATCGCCGCTGTCACCTTTGTGGTGGCGGCGCTGTTGGCAGTGGTGGTGGCAACGATTGCCTACGTTGCCCACAATCCGCTTGTGCTGGTGATCTTGTTGGTTGTTGCAGGGGCGCTTTTCGTGGGGGCGCGATCCTATTGGCAGCGGCGGCAGGAGACGGCAGGCGTGTAGGTTGCAGAGTACTGAACCAAATGGAACTTAACAATGAACCTGCATAGCAATTCCCATGTCTGGTGGCCCGCACCGACAGCAGCAGAACCACCATCCGGCGTGGTTGTCGCCACTGTCAACTACAACACAAAGAGCTTGATCGCGCTCCTGCTCTGGTCGTTGCACCGTTTTCTGGGCGACGAGTTGCGTTCGGTCGTCATTGTGGACAACGGCTCGTCCGACGGCTCGGTCGAACTGCTGCAAGCCGTGGCCGAGGCAGGCCTG
>JAHEML010000673.1 GCA_024643705.1 Caldilineaceae bacterium
GCATCAGGGCTGCGGCGTTCAACCCAAGCTGGCTGCCCGAATGGGTGTGGTAGCAGATTTGCACGCCGTAGATGCGGGAGAGCACTTCCCAATTTTCGGTTGTGCGTCGAACTTCGTCCACCTGATCCCAATAGGGGCGGGCCGGGTCGAAGCGGAAGTAGCCCACCTTGAGACGAGGCACACCCGCCGCGGCCAGCGCGCCGAGTAGCTGTTCGGTTTCGTCCAAGCGGGGATCGATCAGGTTGGTTGGCCCTGTCACCAGGGGTACGGAAAGTCCAGCTGTTTCCATCTGGCGCACGGCCGCGGGCAGGGTTTCGGCTGCATCATCTGGGCTGACCGGATAGCCCGGACGCACGCAAAGATCGTAGCCGTCGAAACCGTGGTTGTGGGCCAGATCGATGAGGGATGGGATGGAGTGATCTTTGAGTAGCTTGGAAAAGACGATCAGTTGCACGGGCGAAACCCTTTCCTTCTTGTCCGTTGCGGGTCGCATATACCCTTTACCCGCGCAATACGCTCGTAACTGTAAAGGACAAATGCCGCGTCTGACGTTGGTTGACGGTAATGGTAGGGCGGCTTTCCGTAGCCGCCACCTGTGGGAAACCGAGTCATGGCAGGTAAGAAACCTGCCCTACGTTTTTATGGAATACACAAAACGCACTTACATTCCTCCCAGACGATGACACTCCTCTTGCAGCCAGATCACCCGGCGCACACTCTCTGGCGTGATGACCAAAGGCGCGCCACCGCGGATGGTGGCATGCAGGTCTCGGTAGAAACCCCGATAGGCATCGTCGGTATCTTCGGTTCGATCCCAGGTTGCCGTTTCCCAGGGGATTGTGTCTCGGTTGTAGGATCGATCCGGGGTGGGCGCGGTGTCCAGCTCGCGGGGGATCAACTCGGCTGGATCGAAGAACTTCCACTCCAAGTGGCGGGCGCTGCCGTGGAGACCGCCCTGGGTTCCCAAAATGTGCCACGTCTCGTCGGGGAAGGCGTCGCAAGATGAAATTTCCAAATCGATTGTCGGCGCGCCTTCGGCCTTGAGTATCAGCTTCACATGATCATCCGCATCGCCCAAGCTGAGGGTGCGATCCAGATGGACAAGAATTTCCGGCTCGGCGGGGCCGAAAAGTTGCAAGATCATATCCAAAAAGTGGGGGCCGGTGTTGTTGAGGGAGCCGCCCCCAAACTCTTTGAGTGTCTGCCAGTCCCAGCGGCGGCTGAAACGGGATTCGGTCATGCGAATCTGGACGATCCGCCCCAGTACGCCGGATGCGATGATCTCCTGCACTTTGCGGAAGTCTGGATTGTAGCGCCGGTTTTGGAAGATGGAAAGCACCGGGGCATCGGCTTTGGCCGCGGCGGCCACCATCCGGTCGGCGTCGGCCAGGGATGCGGCCATGGGCTTTTCGCTGACCACATGCTTGCCTGCGTCTAGCGCGGCGATGGCGCTGTCGGCGTGGGCAAAGCTGGGCAGAGCCACGACGATCAATTCCACAGCCTTGTCGTTGACCAGGTCGGCGAAATTGTCGTAGGCCAGGCAGTCAAACCGTTCGATGGCTTCCAGCCGGCGATGGGCGTCCGCATCGGTGACGGCGACGATTTGATACTGGTCACTCATCGGTTCCAACAGATGGGCGTGAATGCCCCAGCCGCTGCGTCCCAGGCCAGCGATTCCAACGCGGATTGGGGGAGTGGACATGGAGATAAATCCTTTCAGATGGTTGTATTTCGTGTAGAAAGTTGGTGGGGTGATGAGGCAAAAGAGACGCCCACGATCCGATCATCCCATGATTACTTTTGCTTGTCCAATTGCCTCGATGGAAATATTGCCGTTCTCCCAAATGAGAATTCCTGCACCCATTTTGGCGGCAGTGACGGTGCCCTGTGGTGTCGTGAGTGTCAGATCGGCGGGTGCTGCGCTGAAATGGCCCGCTACCCAAAGCCCAGCGCTTTGACTCCCCCACAACCACAGCCCCGGCGCAGCACATTCCGCTACCGCGCCCCCGGCTTCGGCACGTCTGCCATTGCGCTGCTGGGCAAAACGAGGCGCGCCTTCCGTGGTTGTGAAAGCTTCCAGCATGGGCCAACCCACAGCCCCGGTCGTATCCCAGCGGCGCAGCAGACGCCAACCCATTAGGTCGATCTCAATACCCAGGGTCTGCCCGCCCCGGCTGTAGGCGGCAGAATAGAGACGATCGCCCTCGGCGGGGAAGGTGTAGGGCGCGTCGAGTTGCTCGATCAATTCTCCAGCCCCGATTGCATGGGCCATTGTGTTTCCATTCGTGTAGTCAAGACGATCCGCCACTTCCAAATAATAGGCGCAGATGGGAACCCCCTGGAAGAACGCGCCGGGCCAGCGCTGCTCCCAGAAGCGTTTGTCCGGCCCCTGGTAGTTGTAGAGTTCCAGCACCAGATCGCCCTCTCTGGCGACGAGGCGGGCGGGGGTTGCTTTGCCCAGGGCTGTGCGGGTGAGGGGGCGGATGGCCGTGTAGACATCCCCGCTGCCCACCACGATTGTTGCGCCAGGTGGTACATCGGCTGGTAGGGCGGTGACAAGCTCGTCATCGATCCAGACCTCCTCCGGCTCTCCGCAGCCCGTCCAAATGAAGGTGGCTTTGGCGCTGCTCCCCTGGACAAAACTCTGGGGGGCATAGACACCGATGGCCCGGTTGCCCTCCATCACCCCATAAAAAGCGCCCTCGTCGAGCAAATTGCGTTGCTGGCTGCGATCGGTGGCGTGGTAGAAATCGCCGAACCATTTGTCGTTGAAGACATAGCGGGTGTAGAGGACACCGGGTTTCTCGATTCCGGGGCGGGTATAGTGGAGCATACAGACGTCCGATTGGGCGTTGGTTGTGGTGGAAGCCACCCCCAATGCCCAGGCGGGAGTGATGTGGGTGGTGAAGCCAATGCCCAGGCTGCGTTCGGCTGTCTCACAAATGGTGTAGCGGGCTGGGCGTTCGTGTAGCACATGGGAAATCCACGGCGGGATGGTGCCATCGGCCAGCCAGCC
>JAHEML010000042.1 GCA_024643705.1 Caldilineaceae bacterium
GGTCCACATCTGTCCACAAAAAGGGTGTGTCGAGTTCATCTAATGTCAATCCAATCACATTCACAGCGATGCTCCTTTTGACTTCTCTGGGTGACTGTTTTTTGTTTAGTCGTGTTTGTTTTGTCGTGGTTGCACTCTTTGTAAGCTATCCCAAACGCATGCCAAGCAGATAGCCACCATCCACAGTCAGCGCAGTGCCGGTGATGTAGTCTGCGTCGGTGCTGCACAGAAAAGCCGCGGCTTTGCCGATGTCGGCAGGCGTGCCCAGCCGACCCCAGGGCATCTTCGCGCCGCTGGCGGCAATCTCGGCGTCGCTGGTGTAGCGCCTTTCGCCGGGGGTGTCGATCCAGCCGGGGTTGATGATGTTGACATTGATGCGGTGGGGCAACAGTTCTGCGGCCAGTGTGCGGGCAAAATGGTTGACAGCGGCCTTTGCCATGTTATACGCGCCGCTGGTGGGGAAGGGAATCTGGCCCAGGATCGAGCCAGTGACGAGAATTTTGCCCCCTGGTCGTCCCTGACCCTGTTGGCGGATCATCTGCTGCGCGGCCATTTGGCAGGTGTGGTAGACACCAAACTGGGCCACACCGACCACGGCCTCCACATGTTCCCACTCCGCGTCCACTGTTAGCTCCCGGATGGAAAAAGCAGCATTTGCCACCACCACGTCCACATGGCCGAATTGGGCCACAGCGGCAGTAAAGAGTCCGGCCACAGCATCCCGCTGGGCCACATCTGCCTCGTGGATCAGCGCCGCCCGCCCCATCTGTCGGATGGTTTGCGCCGCAGACTCTGCATTGTCCCCATCGTGCAGGTGATTGATCACCACATCCGCGCCTTCCGCGGCCAGCACTTCGGCGATTCCCCGGCCAATCCCGCTGGATGCGCCGGTGATCAACGCTACTTTGTCGGCAAAACGGAGCATGGCATCCTCTGACATGGTGAAATACAGGTGGAAAATAGGCAGATCACAACAGGATAACCATACCCGAAGTCGATGAAATATGCTATCTCTCTTCCGAACATGCCGCTTCTGCTGGTATACTGGAACAAGCGACGAATTCTCCTTCTGGATTTCTCTTATGGCCTACACATTTGTTGATCACTATCGACCCATCCGGGCCATGTTGCGCGTGAACGCGCTGGTTGTCGGGGTGGGGTTGGGTTTCTTTCTGCTACTCTATCCAATCAACTTGATCACCACCCTGGGGATCGATGCCGGCTCCCCCGTCTTGTCCCGCTTGGCTGGCTCTGCATTGATGGGGCTGGGCATCGGGCAACTGTTGGCCGCAGCCGAAATGGAGCTGCGGGCAGGCACCCTCGTCTCTGCCGCCATCAGCAACGGATTGCTGTCTGCGACCATCTTTTTGGCCTATCTCAACGGTGATTTTGGTGGCCTAACGTCGTGGGGATATTTGTTTCTGCTTCCACTTTTGGGGGTCTGCCTGCTTACGGCTGTGCTGCCGATCCCCTATCTGCGCCAGGGGATCGGGTGGTGATAGTGCGTGCCGGGGCGAGCCGGTGCAACTCCCCATGGTCCAGGGTGACCGGCGCGTTGTTGGCAAAAAATGAGAGCTGCAACGCCCCTTCTTCTGGGTAGATGGATTCTGTCATCGAGAGCAGCCCCTGTTGGGCCAGAAGCTCTACTGAAGAATGATCGACGATCATGTGTAGCTGCAAGCGACCATGGTTCAAGGCAACCGGCGCGCTGTGTACAGCAGGAAAAGCTGGGTTGAAATCCACCACGCCAGATGCTGTGCGGTCAAAGGCGAGAGTGCCATTCGCGTACCCAATCGTGACCGTTGAACCTCCTGGCCAGGTCAGGCGCACGCCAAAAGCCGAGCCTTCTTCTCCCCCCGCTTCCATCGTTGGCCGATACTCACCCCCCGCGGGGATCACAACCCCCGAAATTCGCTCCCCGTCCCCCTCTTGTTGCAAGCTCGGTCTGATTGGGATAATTTGCTGGCGCAGGCGGATGCCCTCGTCGGTTCGTGCCAGAGAAAGGCTGCGGGGCAAGCTCATAGCGCCCCGCCAACTGCCGGTGGGAATCTGGCGGGCATAGGCCCAATTGTTCATCCAGGCGATGAGCAGCCGCTGGCCGTCTGGCGCGTCGCTCCAACTCTGTGCAGCGTAGAAATCGGCTCCATAATCTGCCCACAGAACCGTCTCTTTGGGGTTTTCGCTGGTAAAGGTCTCACCATCGAAGTGGCCCACAAAGTATTGCTGGCCCGAGCCACCCGCAGGTGCACCCAAATTGATACCCACCAACAAGACCCAGCGACTCTCGTTCGTGCCCTCCACGGGCAACTCGAAGAGATCGGGTGTTTCCCACACACCTTCGATAGAGCCATAGCCAAAACCGAAGCCACCGCAGGCGTGCCATTCTATCAGGTTGGACGAACGATAGAACAAAATCAACTGGCCCGCGGCCAGGGCCATCACCCAGTGGCCTTGCTCTGGAGTGCCGTACCAGAAGACCTTGGGGTCACGGAAATCGCGCATTCGATTGGTGGGAGGCAAGACAGGATTGCCCGCATATTTTGTCCATGTGCGCCCCCTATCCAAGCTATAGGCCAGGCTTTGGCTCTGCACTTGGGTCTCGCCATGATCCTGGTGATGGGTAAAGATCGCCACCAAGGCTTCGGCCCCAAAACCAGCGCTGTTGTGCCAATCGACCACAGCGCTGCCAGAGAAGATCGTGCCGTGTTCATCCGGGTGCAAGGCGATGGGCAATTCTTCCCAGCCCACCAAATCCTGGCTGACAGCATGGCCCCAGTGCATCGGCCCCCAAACAGTGCTGTCCGGGTGGTACTGATAGAAAAGATGATACTCGCCCTGATAGTAGACCAGCCCGTTGGGGTCGTTGATCCAATGGGCTGTTGGAGAAAAGTGGAATTGGGGACGATACAGTTGGTTGCGAGTCATTGCCTGGCCTAACCTGAAAATAGAACGCGGATGACACGGATTGGGCAGATGAGCGCGGATAACATCAGCGGAACTCCGCACTTGTCAGCATCCGGCTTTTTTACCATCAGTCCGATCACTAACAAAAATTCTGATAAAAGTATGCCATAAATTTGGCTGCTTTTGTATTGAACAACTGGATGGTGGATTTTTTTGACAAAGAGACTCAGGTTTCCCTCTGTATCTTTGCCTCTTCGCCTCTCTGCCGTAAATATCTATGCATTGCCCTCATCTCGTGGAAAGTCGGTTTCAGAAAAACTGGCGGGTCTGCTAGACGCCACCCCCCATCTGTGCTAAAATCCGCCCCAGACGTGCCTACATTCCTGCCCTATCATCGAGAAAAACAAGATGAGTTTCCTGAAAAATTTGTTTGGCCGCAGCAAGCTGGACGGCGACGTACTTGCGCGTTCCTCCAACCCCGCCGACTATGCCCAGATCGATCTGCTTGGCCAATTCGAGACCCCCCGCAAACTCCACGAAGATCGGGAGCAGCGCCAGTGGGAGCGGGTATTGCCCCGTCCCTATGTGGAAGTGATCGACAGTCTCACCCGCCAGGGCTGGCTGGCCTTCAGTGGCAACATCTACCGACTGGTCGATGGGGGCAAACCTTACCTGGCCGCCTACCGGGCGCGCCAAGAGGCAGACAAGCAGCAGGCCATCGCTGCTGTTCACAAAACCCTTGCCCAAAAGGATAGCAGCGAAGCCCTCGCCATCCGCCGGGCCTACGAAGATCGCCAACCCCTGGGCAAAGCCGACTGGACCGGCCCCGACCCGCAGATGAGCCACAGTTCTCTCACCCGGCGTATCCTTTTTCTGGATCATTGGCTGGTGGAAGGTTTAAGCAAAGAGACATCCGATTGGCTCAAACTCTACGCGGCCGATCAACACCTGTGGGGCGCACACTGGCGGCTCCCGGCAAACGAAATCCCTCCCGCTGTGCTGGCCGAGCTGGCAACCGACAAGCTAAACGGCGCAGAAGCAGCCTACTGGCGAGCTTATAGCTTGGGGCTATACGTAGACAACCAGGAAACCTGGCAGCGTTGCAAAGGGGGCGATCACGTGCGCCGTATCGAAATCGGCGGCCCCAACGATGAAGAGACCTGTATGCCCTGCAAAGTTCACATCGGCCAGCAGTATCTGGTCACCCGTGTGCCCGACCTGCCCCACAAAAATTGCAAATCGCCTTTCGGTTGCCGCTGCGAATATCTTCCCGTACTGGAAAGTTATACAGACATTGCGGAATGACCAATCATTTTTTGCCGGTGAAACGCAATACGTAATACGCAACACGTAATACGTTTCTCAACGATCCACCGCTATTCACCCTCCAGGAGCCTTCCTCTTATGCCCTCCTCCCGCCGTTTCGAGATTTTGGCCCAGCGCCCCATCAACCAAGAGACCTTCGTCCACCCCTGGCCCGAAGCCGGACTCACCGTGGCCGACAGCCCTTTTGATCCTGCGCCCAGTATGGGCCTGGAAAATGGCCGGGTTGTCGAGATGGATGGCAAGCAGCGGGCCGACTTCGACGCCCTGGACATCTTTATCGCCGATCACGGGCTGGACCTGTCCGTGGCTGCCGAAGCAATGGCGACCCCTTCTCTGGACATCGCCCGCATGTTGGCCGACATCAATGTACCCGCGGCCGCGGTGCGCCGTTTGGCCATCGGCTGCACCCCCGCCAAGCTGGCCGAGATCATCCGCCCCATGAATGTGCTGGAGATGATGATGGGGTTGGCAAAGATGCGGGTGCGGCGTACCCCTGCCAACCAGGCCCACGTGACCAACTGGAAGGAGAGCAGCGCACTGCTGGCTGCCGACGCCGCCGAGGCCGCCCTGCGCGGTTTTGCCGAAATCGAGACTACTGTGCGCATCGCCCGCTTTGCCCCGGTCAACGCCCTGGCGATCCTCATCGGTTCCCAAACAGGGCGGGGTGGGGTGCTGACCCAATGCGCGGTGGAGGAGGCTCTGGGGCTGAAAATCGCCATGAAAGGGTTGACCACCTACGCCGAGACACTCTCGGTCTATGGCACAGAGCGCAGCTTTGTCGATGGCGACGACACCCCCTGGTCCAAGGCATTTCTGGCATCGGCCTACGCCAGCCGCGGGGTGAAAGTACGCTTTACGTCGGGCACTGGCTCCGAGGCGCTCATGGGCCACGCCGAGGGCTGCTCCATGCTCTACTTGGAGGCCCGCTGCCTGGTGATGACCCGCGGCGGCGGCAGCCAGGGGGTGCAAAATGGCTCGATCTCGTGCATTGCCCTGCCCGAATCGTTGCCCGGCGGCGTGCGCGTGGTGTTGGCCGAGAATCTGCTGGCCTCCATGCTGGGGCTGGAATGTGCAGCGGGCAACGACGCGTTGGCCTCCCATTCCGACATCCGCAAAACGGCCAAGCTCATGCTCCAGTTTATCCCCGGTGCCGATTTTATCCACAGCGGCTACAGCGCCGTGCCCAAGCGGGACAACCTCTTTGGCGGCGGCAACTACGATGCGGAAGATTTCGACGATTACAATATCTTGCAGCGGGACATGCAGGTGGATGCCGGGCTGATTCCGGTGACCGAAGAGCAAGCCATCGCCATCCGTCGCCAGGGGGCCAAAGCCATGCAGGCAGTCTACGCGGAATTGGGCTTCCCATCGATCACCGATGCCGAGGTAGAGGCGGCCGCGCTGGGTCACAGCAGCGACGATATGCCAGATCGGGACTTGCTGCCCGATCTGGAGGCCGCCGACCGTTTCTTGGGGGGCGACGCAGATATGCTGACCGTCATCGCCGCACTGGAACGACGGGGTTTTGCTGAGATTGCCACCAATATTGTGGAGATGGGTCGCCAGCGTATTATCGGTGATTATTTGCAGCCCTCGGCCATTTTCGACCGAGATTTTCGGGTGCAGAGCGCCATCAACGATGTGAACGATTACACTGGCCCCGGTACAGGCTACCGGGTAGAAGGCCAGCGCTGGTTGGAGATTCAAGGGGTGCGTCAGGCCCGTTCGCCCCAGGAATTTATCGCCGATCAGGTCAGCGGGCCATCGCCCAAGCTGGTGGAGATTGGCCCCTTCAGCCGCCAGAGTCGACCAGAAGAGGTGATCGTCGCGGTTGGTCCGGCCTTTGGCGGCGCGATGACCCGCACCATCGGCGGGCTGAAACACGAGGATGTGCTGGCGGCCATTTGCACGGGTATTGCCAAAGAGGGGCTGCTGGCCCGGATTCTCAAAGCGTATCGCAGCGCAGATTTGGCGGGCATTGCCCAGGCCGGTGCCGAGATGAGCGGTTCCGGTATCGCCGTCGCCATCCAAAGCCGAGGCACGACCATGATCCAAAAGCGGGGGCTGGCCCGGCTCAATAATCTGGAACTCTTCCCCCAATCGCCCAACCTGACTTTGGAAACCTATGAAGCCATCGGCCAGAACGCGGCCCGCTATGCCAAGGGCGAAGCTGCCCGGCCTGTGGCTGTGCGGGTGGACAATTGGGCGCGGCTGCGGCTGATTGTCAAGACGGCCCTGCTCCATCGGCGGGAGCTGGACGAGGAGCGGGATCAGCCCCCGCAAGAGATGATCTTCGATTGGGAGCCGGATGTGTAGGGGATTTGTTTATTGACCGACGTCGGTACTTATTATCATCCAAGCATAGCTACAGGAGCACCTACCCAGGCGTATACACAGTGACAAACCTATTGGCCCGTTTCGACCGGGATGTTTTGCTTCTCTTTTCTACCCGCATTGTGCGTCTCTTCGCATATGGATTTCTCTCGGTCGTCCTGGCCCTCTACCTGGCCTCCATCGGTCTGGACGAACGATTGATCGGCCTGCTCATCAGCCTCACCTTGGCCGGGGACGCGGTCGTCTCTCTTTGGCTCACCACATCAGCCGACCGCCTGGGCCGCAAGCGGATGCTGGTATTGGGCAGTCTGCTGATGGCGGGCGCGGGTGTTGTCTTTGTGATCACCCGCAACCCGGTGCTGCTGATTTTGGCGGCAATTGTCGGGGTGATCAGCCCCAGCGGCGGCGAGATCGGCCCTTTTCTTTCTATCGAGCAGGCCGCGCTCAGCCAATTGTTGCCAGATAAACAGCGCACGGGCGTGTTTGCCTGGTACAATCTGGTCGGCTCTTTTGCCACGGCGTTTGGCGCGCTGGCTGGGGGATGGATCAGTGGTTCGTTGCAGGCCGGCGGGTCAACCTTGGCGGATTCCTACCGGGCGGTGATTATCGGGTATGCTTTGGCGGGCCTTGTGCTTCTGCTGCTCTTTGTCGCCTTGTCGCGCAGGGTGGAGGTGACGACGGCTGCTGCCACTTTTAGGCGGCGGTTCGGGTTGCACAAATCACGGGGCGTGGTGATGAAACTCAGTGCCTTTTTTGCGCTGGATGCCTTTGGCGGTGCGTTTGTGGTGCAGAGCATGATGGCGTACTGGTTTTATGTGAAGTTTGGGGTAGATGGCCGGGTTCTTGGCTCGATCTTCTTTGGCGCAAACATTTTGGCGGGGATTTCTGCCCTGCTGGCCGCCCGGATTGCGGCCCGCTTTGGGCTGATCAACACCATGGTGTTTACCCACATCCCCTCCAATATTCTGTTGATTCTCGTGCCGTTGATGCCCAATCTGCCACTGGCGATCACGGTTCTGCTTTTGCGTTTTAGCATTTCGCAGATGGATGTGCCCACCCGTCAGTCTTACACAATGGCAGTGGTGGAGCCGGATGAACGATCGGCGGCCTCCGGTGTGACCACGATTGCCCGCTCGGTGGGCGCGGCCATTTCGCCCGCGCTCACCGGGTTGCTGTTGGCAAACCCCGCGCTGATCAGCTTGCCCTTTTTCATTGCAGGGGTGCTGAAAATCATTTACGATCTGCTCCTCTATCGCAGTTTTCTGGCTGTCAAGCCGCCGGAAGAGGCGAGAGGGTAAGAAGCACCAAATTTCATTCTATCCTAGGTCTATTTCCCGCGTAGAAATGATCGGTTGGGACAACATTAGGTTTGATACTGCAGGAGATTGTGGGCCTCATCCCAGCCAGATCGACCGGCTGATCTATGAACTGTATGGGCTGACGGAGGAAGAGATCGGGATTGTGGAAGGGCGAGCGGGGGTGAATTGATTTCTTTCCAAAATCTCTGTTTAGAGGGTAGCTTATGTCATCCAGTTTGATCACCCGAACAAATTTAACCTGTCCCCAATGCGGCTTTTCCGAAGAACTGGACATCCCTCTCCACGCTTGACTGGCTTTCCACACTTGCCGCAGTTGCGGCACTGTATTGCGGCCTCTGCCTGGGGACTGTTGCATTTTTTGCTCTTTTGGGGCCGATCACTGCATGTCTAAGCAGTTGGAAGCGATGTCAAGTCGGGTAAAGTAGACAACGCTCGACGCTGGTGCAGATTCCGGGAATCGACCGATGGACCAGGGAAGAGAGAAGATTGGTGTGGTCGATTCACGGAATCGGTACACCGAAAACGACTACTATCACAAGGAAACTCTATGCAAACCACAACCCAATCCTACCCTCTGGCCGACCACCCAGAGCAGATCGCCGCGGCCAGCGGACGTCCACTGGACCAAATCGACATCGACGCGGTCATCTCCGGCCAACTGTCCCCGGCAGATTTGCAGATCAGCGGCGAAACCCTGCGTGCCCAGGCCCAGATCGCCCGCCAGAACGGCTATGCTCAGTTGGCCGAAAATCTGGAACGGGCCGCGGAGCTGACCGCCGTTCCCAACGAAGAATTGCTGAAAATGTACGGAATGCTGCGCCCGGAACGCTCCACCCACGCGGAACTGGTTGCGCTGGCCGAACGGCTGGAAAACGAGTTCAACGCGCCGGTCAACGCTGCTTTTGTGCGCGAGGCCGCGGAGGTGTACCGGGAGAGGAAATTGTTGCGAAGAAGCTGATGGCAGAGGGCGGACCACGGGCGGAGAACAGCGGTTCAGCCCCCTTGGTTCTTCAATCGCCGCCAAGCCACGCCCCGTTTTGGCTCGAAGAGAAAGACAAGCAGGAAGAGAAGCGTGGATACCAGCACCATGGCCGGGCCGGATGCGATATTGAAATAGAAGCTCAGATAGAGGCCGGTCAGGTTGGAGAAGCTGCCGATGAGCGCGGCTGTCAGCATCATCGATGGCAGCCGTTTGGTCAACAGAGAGGCAGTGGTGGCCGGTGTCACCAGCATCGCCAGCATCAGTGCCACGCCCACCGTCTGGAGCGAGACCACGATTGTCACCGCGATGAGAACCAATTGCAGGTAACGCAGCAAAACCCTGGGCAGGCGCAGCACCACAGCCAAGGTCGGGTCGAAAGCCAACACGAGAAACTCTTTGTAGAGCGCAGCAATTACCCCCAGCACCAACAGCCCCAACCCGAAGATCAGCCACAGTTCACTGGTCGAGACCCCCAGCACATTGCCAAAGAGGATATGGGCCAGATCGGTGGCGTAGCTGCCTGTGGTGCTGAGCAGAGCCACCCCCAGGGCAAAACTCCCGGCAAAGACGATGCCAATGGCCGTGTCTTCCCGAATCTCCTCCCTCTCGCTGATGAAGCCAATGCCCACCGCGGCCAGAATGCCAAAAAGCAGCGCGCCTACGGCCAGGGGCCACCCGGCCAGAAAAGCCAACACAATCCCCGGTAAAATCGCGTGGGAGAGGGCGTCTCCAAAGAAGGCCATTCCCTGCAAAATCACATAAGTTCCCAGCACCGAGCAAACCACGCCCACCATCAGGCTCGCCGACAGCGCCCGCAGCATGAAGGGATAGGAGAGTGGGGTGAGAAACCAATCGAATAGAGGCATAGGGATACGTCCGGTTGTGGGAGTACGGACTCATTGCGTATTTCGTAGCGCGTGGTCGGGGATTGTTGACGGGGAAACCGATCGTTGACGGGGAACGGTTGTATTCTGTCATCATACCAACCATTCAAATCGATGTCGTTATCCTCACTTACTTACGCAATACGCAGCACGCAATACACTGTCCTTATCTGTTCAAACTATACTTCTCTTCTTCACCCCACCAACTCCAACCCTTCCCCCATCTCTTCGTCGCTGCAACACTCGTCGGGCAAAGCGATGGTCGCGTCCGAAGTGGGTAGAATATGGAGATGGCTGCCGTAAGCCCGGCTGAGCATTTGGCTGGTCATCAGTTGGCTGGGTGGTCCATCGGCAATTAGTCGGCGGTTCAGCAGGAGGATACGGTCGTACATCTGTGCGGCCTGGCCCAGATCGTGGGTGGCGACGAGAATGCCGATGCCCCGCGCACCCAACCCTTCCAGAATCTCCAGCACCGCAGCCTGGCTAGGCGTATCCAAACCGGTGAGCGGTTCGTCCAACAGCAGCACTTCGGCTTCCTGGGCCAGGGCGCGGGCCAGAAAGACCCGCTGCTGCTGCCCGCCGGAGAGTTCGCCGATCTGCCGTCGGGCCAGATCTGCCGCCTGTGCTTCGATCAGCGATTGCTCCACAATCTCCCGGTCGATCCGTCCGGGGCGGCGCAGCAGACCGATGGCCGCGGTGCGCCCCATCATCACCACATCCCACACCGTAGCCGGAAAACGCCAGTCGATCTTGTTGCGTTGGGGCACATAGCCAATGCAGGTGTGCTCGGCGGGTCCGCTGCCATAGATGCGCACTTTGCCCGCCGATGGTTTGATGGTCCCCACAATGACGTTGAACAGGGTGCTTTTGCCCGCACCGTTTGGCCCCACCACCGCCACCCGCTCGCCCCGGCGCAACTGAAACGAGACATCCTCCAGCGCAGGGCGATCCGCATAGGCCACGCTCACCCGCTCCAGTTCGATGGTGGGGGCATTGTGTCGGTGTTCGGGTGGGTGGTTGAAGAAGCTGGGCATTGGGTGGAAGCCATTGATAGACATGAACGAGAAATTTTTGGATTCACTGAAGCCCGGATGAGGAAAAATGGAGACAAGAATGACTAACGACTTTTGCCTCTCCCATGTGCCTTTTGCCTTCACACGGCCTTTCCAGTCTAAATCGGGATGTGTTCGGTGTCAATTTGTGTGCCCCCCGTGCCAGCCAAATGGGAACGTAACCGCCAGCTCCACTCTTGCCTTCTTTTTATGCCCGGCACCAATTGAACCACGCGTTAAAGACCTTCCCCACCACTGGCGTCAACCGGGTGCGGTTGTAGAGATCACCCACCCGGCGGATACTGCCCGCCACTGTGGGGTAGGGGTGAATCGTGTCCACGATGGCCTTCAACCCCAGGTTGTGGGTCATTGCCAATGTGATTTCGCTGATGATCTCACCGGCGTGGGGGGCAACGATGGTCGCACCCAGAATCTTGTCGCTAC
>JAHEML010000674.1 GCA_024643705.1 Caldilineaceae bacterium
CCATCACGTTGATCACCTGGCGTTCGGGTGCGGCCAGCTTTGCCCCCAAGGCCAAACCCAGCCCATAACCGAGTTGGGTCGATTTGCCCCAGCCCAGGTAGCCATGGGGCTTGGTAGGCCGCCAGAAGGGCAAGAATTGCTCCCGTGGGTAGCCAGAGTCGTGGGTGATGATGGTGTTGTCCACGTCCACAGCCAGTTGCAGCTCCCGCAGGACACGATAGGGGCTGATGGGCACCTCGTTGGTGGTGAAGTGAGGCTCCCATTGGGCCATCCATTCTTCCCGCTGCTGCGCAATGCGATCCACCACCCCACCGACATCGCCACGCCCTTGAACGCCAACCTGCCGTTTGACCTCTTCGATCATCTGGCGCAAGACCAATTTGGCATCGCCAATCGCGCCAAAGGCCACATCATAATCCTTGTTGATATCCTCGGCGCAGTTGGTCACCTGGGCAAGGATCACATTGCTGGGCATGGCCGCGGTGAAGGTGTTGCGGGTGAAGCTTGTGCCGATGCCCAGGACAAAATCCGTGGCATGGAGGAAGTTATGTACCATCAGGGTGCGCGAAATACCGCCCACACCCAGGGCAAGGGGATGGGTCTCTGGGAAGCAGCTTTTGCCTGCGTGGGAGGTCATCACCGGGATGTTGGTCAATTCGGCAAATTCGATCAATTCGTCGAAGGCTTCGGCGTAGAAAATACCGGCTCCGGCGCAGATGATCGGTTCTTTGGCCTTGAGCAGGGCAGCAACCAGATCACGCACATCTTCGCCAGAGGCCGCCGAGGTGAAACGCTGCACAGGTGTGTGGCTCGTCACCCCATCGGGCACGTCTGCGCCCATGACATCCGTGGGCATTTCCAGCATCACCGGCCCCAGGCGGCCATGTTTAAGCTGAGTATAGGCCCGGCGCACCATCGCTGTAATGTCATCCGGGCGGTGGATGACCGCGCCCCATTTTGTGATGCCTTTGTAATTGGGCACAGCATCAAACGTTGGTTGAATTCCCCGACGGGCGTGGGGTTCGCCGCTGGGCAGCACGAGGATCGGCACGGAGTCGGCATAGGCTTGGGCCACGCCACCAAAGGCATTCTCTGCGCCCGGCCCCTGCTGCATGGTAAAAACGCCGATCTTGCGCCCATTGTTCACCCGGCTAAAGCCGTCGGCCATATTGACCCCGGCCCGCTCCTGACGGCAGATGATGGGCCGGATACCGGCCCTGGCAGCCACATCAATCAGACGTTGGGCAGGGAAGGCGACGACAAAGTCTACCCCCTCAGCTTTTAACGCTTGGGCCATTACTTCAAATCCATTCACAATGTTCCCCTTTCGGTGGTGGTTCGGACGTAAAAATAAAGACACAAATTGACACGGATAGGAAGGAATTGCACGGATCGCAATCAGCTTCTATCGGCGGTCATCAGCATCCATATTTTCATCAAGGTGAAAAATCTAGTGGGACTCTGTAGGGATTTCTAACACAAGAATATGCGCCGGTTATATTGGCTGACGACAACTTATGGTGCGACCTGAGCATAGCGTGCTTCAGCTATATCGGCAATTCCCCTCGCCACTATTGTGCCACCAGTTTGCTCACATCACAACAGGGATTTTTCCTTGCCATCAGTCCAGAGCCAATACGATCTACCCATGGCCGCGACAAGCCCCTGATATCCCAAAAATCCATTTGACGGACAACCTGTCTGGGCATACAATTCGGATGAAACCACAATAGTTGCACCTCTTGTGAAATAGTGTTCGGGGGTATTATGTCGGAAGATGTAATTGGCCTGTTATTATGTCTCTTTTTGCCTGCCCTTGGGGTTGTCGCCTTCATTCTTTGGCGCACCCGCCGCCAGGTGGCCAAACTAACGTCCCAACTGACCGAGCAGCAGGCCACGCTGGCCGGGCTTCTCCAACAGCTTGGGCAAGTGCAGGCAACCCCAGCACCCCCCGCGGCGCAGCTGGCGCAGACTAAGGCGGCAGCGGAGGCCATCGAGGCCATGGAGGCCGCAACACCCCACCCCGCGGCAAATCCCGTCGAATCGCTACCCACGGCTTCCCCCGCTATCCCCTTCAGCGAAATCGTATCCAACGAGGCAGCGTCCACCGATGTCGCGCTGGAAATCCCAAAGGTTACCAACCCGGTTGCCAACCCGGTTATCACACCTGTCGAGCCGAAGGCTCCTTCGATTTTCCAGCCGATCCTGGATTGGTTTCTGGGAATGGCGATTGTGGTGCGGGTGGGCATCATTCTGCTCTTTATCGGCGTCGCCTTTCTCTTCAGCTATGCGGTGGATCAGGGTTGGCTTTCGGTGGAGGTGCGGCTGGCCGGTGCTGCCGTGCTGGGTGCGCTGCTGATCGTCACTGGTTGGCGGCTGCGTCAGCGTCAACCAGTCTATGCCCTCACTTTGCAGGGCGGTGGTTTCGGCATCGCCTACATGACAGTCTTTGCCGCCTTCCGCCTCTACAGCCTCTTGCCCGGTCTGCCTGCCTTTGCGTTGCTGTTTGGGCTGGTCGCTCTCTGTATGGTCCTGGCTGTGCTCAACGATTCCCGCGCCCTGGCCGTGCTGGCGATCGGGGGCGGGTTCCTGGCCCCCATCCTGGCTTCCACCGGCGAAGGCAGCCACGTGACCCTCTTCGCCTACTATCTGGTGCTGAATGTGGGCATTTTGGGCGTGGCCTGGTTCAAAGCCTGGCGAGAGTTGAATCTACTGGGCTTTGTCTTCACATTTGTGCTGGGCCTGCTCTGGGGTGCAGACTTCTACCAGCCTGCCTTTTTCCCCACAGTCGAGCCATTCCTGATCGTCTTCTTCCTCTTTTATGTGGCAATCGCCATTCTTTTCACCCGACGCCAGCCACCGGTTCTGCTGGGTTTTGTCGATGGCCCCTTGGTCTTTGGTGTGCCGCTGGTGGGGCTGCTGCTGCAAAGACCCCTGGTGGCCGATTTTCCCTACGGGCTGGCATTGAGTGCGGGTGGCGCAGGTCTGCTCTACCTGCTGCTGGCGGCAGT
>JAHEML010000043.1 GCA_024643705.1 Caldilineaceae bacterium
GTCGCTGTATCTGATTTCCACGAAATACCTCCAACGAACCCGCACCCTTCGAAAACCCCAGGAACAGTCCTGGGGTTTTCTTTTCCCCATGTGACAAAAGTCGCAGCCCCCCGCAGCCCCTTCCCATAGACTATCTGTGAACCGCAACCAGCGGTCTCGCCATCGATTGCATTTTTTATCACAATTCCCCGCACACGCGGCCCAACAGGAGGAAACATATGAAGCGCTCCGTCCTTTATGGGATTATCGCCGCTTTGGTTCTGGTGGTGATTGTCCTGGCGGCACTGGTTCTCTCGCCGGATCAGGGCGACGACCAGGCTGCCGTCTCTACAGAGCAGGCGTCTGAAGGTCTGGCCGATGACGCATCTGCCGTTATCGCAGCCAGAGGGTTGACCCCGGATAATGTCACTGCCGCGCTCAAAACGTATATGCCCAGTGGCCAATACGACCCGTACATGATGTTCTCATCTGGCGGTCATAGTGGGCAGGTTCACGTGATAGGTATCCCATCCATGCGTCTGCTGCGCACGATTGGTGTCTTTACACCGGAACCGTGGCAGGGCTATGGCTTTGGTGATCTTGGGCAGGCCGAGATGTTCGCCGAGGGCGACGTGGCCGGAAGCCCGGTCACTTGGGGTGATACCCACCACCCAGCACTGTCGGAGACCAACGCCAGCTACGATGGCGAATGGCTTTTTGTCAACGACAAGGCTCAGTCGCGCATTGCGGTGATCGATCTGCGCGATTTTGAGACCAAGCAGATCGTCAAGAATCCCATTGCCATGAACGATCACGGCGGTGCATTCGTTACCCCCAACACCGAATGGGTGATCGAAGGCGGCCAGTATGCGGCCCCGTCGGTGGGCAGCTTTGCCGATATCAGCGAGTACAACGACAAGTGGCGGGGGATGATCACCTTCTGGAAATTCGACCGGGAGAAGGGGCGCATCATCCCCGAAGAATCTTTTGCTATGGAGTTGCCCCCCTATTGGCAGGACTTGTGCGACAGCGGCAAGTTGGTGAGCGAAGGCTGGATCTTCTGCAATAGCTTTAACACCGAGCGAGCCACCGGTGGTGTAGGTGCTGTGGAAGGGGCAGTCCCCTTTGAGTCTGGGGCCAGCCAGAACGATATGGATTATCTGCACGTGATCGATTTGAAGAAACTGGAACAGGTAGCCGCGACCAACACGAATCAATTGAATGGCCTGAATTATGTGACGATGGAAACGGCCGTCGCCGAAAATCTGCTCTTCTTTATCCCCGAACCCAAGTCTCCCCATGGGATTGACATCGCCCCAAATGGTGACTACATGGTGGTCAGTGGCAAGCTGGACCCCCATGTGACGATCTTTAGCTTTGCGAAGATTCAGCAGGCCATTGCCGACAAGAAGTGGTCGCCTGACGACTACGGCATCCCCGTATTGGACTTCGATTCGGTATTGGAAGCTCAGATTGAGCTGGGTCTTGGGCCTCTGCACACCCAATTTGATAACCAGGGCTACGCCTATACCAGCCTGTACCTGGATAGTATGGTAGCTCGTTGGACTCTGGGCGGCGGCGACTATGCCCACGCCAGCGAGGGGTGGACTCTGATCGACAAAGAGTCGATCCACTACAACGTGGGCCACATTGCCGCAGCCGAAGGCGATACAGCCACGCCCGCAGGCAATTTTCTGGTCAGCCTGAATAAGTGGTCTGTGGATCGCTTTGCCAATGTCGGTCCCCTCCTACCTCAGAACTTCCAACTCATCGATATTGCTGGCGAAGGGGAGAGCCTGCAACTGCTTTACGATATGCCCATCGGTTTTGGCGAACCTCACTACGCCCAGATCATGAAGACCGAGCGGCTCAAGTCCATTCAGGTCTACCCGGAAGTTGGCTGGGATCCCCAGAAGTGGGCCGTCAACCCGGATGCGCCCAAGGCGGGCGAAGAGCGGGTTGAGCGGGACGGCAACAATGTGACTGTGTATATGACGGCCATCCGCAGCCACTTTACGCCCGAGCATGTCAGCATCAAAAAGGGCGACAACGTGACCTGGCATATCACAAACCTGGAGAGGGCTGTGGACGCTGTGCATGGCTTTGCCGTACCAGCTTACAATGTCAATCTGAGTATCGAGCCGGGAGAGAGTGCCACATTTGAGTTCGTGGCCGACAAGGATGGGGTATTCAGCTACTACTGCACCGAATTCTGTTCGGCCCTGCATCTGGAGATGACCGGCTACCTGATGATTGCGCCTGAGTAGGCGGCGCAACAGAGCAGGAAGCCATACCAGATGGGTGAACCGCTGCCCCTCTATTCTCGGTTTCCATTCTCGGCTTCAATTGTTTTGCTGATGTGTGAACAAGGGCGGACGCTCGAAATAGCGTCCGCCCCCTTTTTCGTCATCTGTTTCGCCGCCGTGCTTGAGACAAAAGTCGCAGCACAGCCGCCTTCTTCGACATACACTGGAGCCAGCACCGAGCCAATCGTTTCCAGACAGGCTGGTTATCTGGAACGCTTCCATAGCCGACGGAGTAGACAATGAGCAAGGCCCAATCAACTGGCAAAACCGTGGAATCGGGACAAGGCGAAGAGCCTTCCGTCGTTACCAATTTTTCCCGCCAACCCAGTTTTCGTTTGAGCACCGGGCTGTTGATCGCGGCCGCGGCCCTGCTGGCGGTTTCCACTTTTCTGCCCTACTGGCGGATGCGTTTGAATGCACCCCAATATCCAAATGGGCTGTTTGTCACAATTTATGTCAACCACATGGATGGGGATGTGGCCGAGATCGACGGGCTGAACCACTACATTGGCATGGCCCCACTGGACGGAGCGGCCAAAATCGAGCGGGCCATTGCGCCGATCGCGATGGTTGTCATTGGCTTGATGATTGTGGGCGTCGCGTTTATTCGCAGCAAGTGGCTGGCTGTTTTTGCCATCCCAGCCATGACATTCCCATTCATTTTTATCGGCGATTTGTGGATCTGGCTCTGGTACTACGGTAACAACCTGGACCCTCGTGCGCCTCTCTCGGCGGCTATCAAACCCTTCACGCCGGCTGTGTTGGGCACGGGCCATGTGGGCCAGTTCAGCACGACAGCTGTACTGCAAATGGGCTGGTATCTGGCGTTGGCTGCGGCGATACTGGCAGGCTTCGGGTTGCACTACCGTCGAGTGGCGCGCCAAGCCGCCGAGAAATAGGACGCTGATTCACGTTGATTCACGTTGATTCACGCAGTACCACGCTGATTAAAAGCTCAGACCCGTTTCTCTCGATTTGCCCGAAAGGCATTGTTCGTATGAATGGCAAAGCAGTGCAATTCAACCGACACATCAAAAAGAATCTGCGTTCATCTGCATTGATCTGTGCCCTGTTTTTCCTTCTCTTCGCGGTTAAAAGCGCGGCCCAAGAGAGCAGCTTTGACCTGAAAGCCGCTGTGTCCGCGGCCCAGCCGGGTGCTGTGATCGATGTGCCCGCGGGCGTCTACTACGGCGACTTGGCCGTGGACAAACCTCTCCACCTGCGCGGGGAAGTGGCCGCCGACGGCAGCCGCCCGGTCATCGACGGCCAGGGCAAAGGGACTGTCGTCGTTATCAACGCGCCGGGGGTGATTCTGGAGAATTTTGTCATCCGGGCCAGCGGCAATGTGATCGACAAAGAAGATGGTGGCATTACCGTCGAGAACGCAGAAGATGTGCAACTGCTCAACAACCGTTTGGAAGATGTGCTCTATGGCATTCGGGCTATCAACGCCCACCGGCTGGTGATCCGGGGTAATTACATCACTGGTAAGCGGTTGGACATTGCCCGCCGGGGGGATGGTTTGCGCCTGTGGCAGAGTGAAGAGTGTCTTGTCGAGGGCAATACTGTCGAGCGGGTGCGCGATGCCATCTTCTGGTTCAGCGACGGTACGACCGTGCGCGGCAACACCTTTCACGACAACCGTTACGGCGTGCATATGATGTACACCGACCGCATGACGATTGAAAATAACTATATGCTTGGCAATTCTGTGGGTGCCTATTTGATGTACAGCAAGAATGTACTGATTCAGGGCAACACCTTTCAGCAGAACCGTGGGCCTAGCGGTTATGGTGTCGCACTAAAGGATATGGACGGGGTGACGGTGCAGGAGAATTACTATCTTGACAACCGGGTGGGCCTCTTCTTTGACAATTCACCCAGCAGCGTGGACATATCTCAGGCCATCGAACGCAATGTCCTTGCGTTCAACGATATTGGTGTGTTGATGATGCCCGCGATCAAGCGCAATATCCTGCGCCACAATACCTTTCTGGATAATTTGGAACAGGTCGGAGTGAAGGGTGGGGGCAGCCGCCCCGGTGATGAATTGGGCGGCAACGGCTGGGATGGCAATTTTTGGAGCGATTATGTGGGCTACGATGCCACAGGTGAAGGGGTGGGCGATATTCCCTATCACGCCGAGAGCCTTTTTGAGAATATTGCTGACCGTCATCCCAACCTGAGCCTATTCTTCTTCAGCCCGGCCCAGCAGGCTATCGATTTTGCGGCCAAAGCCTTTCCAGTCATCAAACCCAAGCCCAAACTGACCGACGAGTTTCCTGAGATGGCACCGGTTCTGCCTACAGCTATGCCCCAAACTACTCCCTTCCAAAGCCGAATGGGGTGGCTGGCTGCAGGACTGTTGATTGGCGCAACAGCGATGTTTGTCGGGCAATTACGAGATCGGAGATTAGTGATTGGGAACTACCGAACTGTCGCCACTACCCCAATCTCCCAATCACCCATTCTTCAATCCCCAATCACTTCGACCCCAGTTTTGAAGGGCGACCCTATGCTCACCATCAAAAATCTGACCAAGCGCTACCCCCGCCCGGGCCGGGCATGGTGGAGCGACGAAACGATCACTGCTGTGGACGATCTCACTTTTGAGCTGCCTGTGGGCACATCACTTGCTCTGTGGGGTGTCAACGGCGCGGGCAAGACGACTGTGCTCAAGTGTCTGCTTGGCCTGCTTGCCAGCGAAGGTGAACTGCGCCTGAACGGCTACGATCTCCGCCGGGATGGACGCACGGCTCGACGCTTTCTGGGCTATGTTCCCCAGGAGCTCGCCTTTCACAACGACCTGAGCGTGGCCGAAAGCTGCCGCTTTTATGCCCGGTTGAAGGATGTAAGCGACGCACGTATCCCCGTTGTGCTGGCATTGGTCGGATTGACCGGTCAGGAGAAAAAGGCCGTGGGGGCGCTCTCGGGCGGGATGAAGCAACGGCTTGCTCTTGCGTTGGCCCTGCTTGCCGATCCGCCTGTTCTACTCCTGGACGAGCCGACCAGCAATCTGGACGCGGCCACCCGGGACGAATTTATCGACCTGCTGATGGAGCTGCGCAATGGGGGCAAGACACTCCTCTTTACCAGCCATTACGCCGACGAGGTGGACCGGCTGGCCGAACGGGTGCTGATCCTGCGGGATGGCCGGTTGGTGGCCGATGGCGTTCCGGCAGAGGTTCTGGGAACTCAGCGACTGATCCTCGGTAGCCAATCTTCTCGTATCGCCAGTGTCACGCAGCAACTGCCCAATTCGGGCGTGTTTGATTCACTGCCCGTGGTCGGTCGCCACTCGTCCGTGGTCAACTATTCTGCAGAGGAACCCATCCGATGAATCTCAAAACCATTGCCACTTTAGCCAACTATGAGTTACGGGCTTCTCTGCGCAACCGATGGTTCGCCCTGTATGCCTTGGCCTTCGCTGTGTTGGCCGTTGCTCTGAGCAGCCTTTCGTTAAGTGGGGCGGGATGTTTGGCTTTGCGGGTTTTGGACGGACCGCCGCCAGCTTGATCAATCTGGTCCTGCTGATTGTGCCCCTGATGGGGTTGACAATCGGCGCACAGAGTCTGGCAGGTGAGCGGGAGCAGGGCACACTGGCTTATCTATTGTCCCAACCTGTCAGCCGACCGGAATTGCTGCTGGGCAAGCTGGTGGGGCTGGGCAGCGCTCTGTTGGCTGCACTGCTGCTTGGTTTTGGTCTCTCTGCCATCGTGATCGCCTGGCAGGGGGGCGCGGTAGAAGCTGGGCGCTACGCTATGTTGGTGGCGCTTTCTCTGCTGCTTGCTCTCGCTACCCTCAGCCTCGGCATTTTCATCTCGGCCTGGAGCCGCAGTGGCGCATTGGCGGTGGGGTTGGCACTCTTCGCCTGGCTGCTGTTGGTTTTCGTGGGAGATTTGGGGCTGATGGGCACATCCATCGCCATGAAACTTCATATCAGCACACTCTTCAGCCTGACACTGCTCAACCCATTGCAGGTCTTCAAAATCGCCACCGTCAACAGCCTGCGGGCCAGCCTGGAAATCCTCGGCCCTGCCGGCATCTATGCAACCCGTACCTACGGAGATGGGCTGAATTGGCTCTTGTTCGGTGTGCTGGCCGCGTGGATTGGTCTACCGATGGTGGGCGCCTATATTCGTTTCCAGTTGGAGGGGGATTTCTAAACACGCATGGTGTAATTTGTGTCGCGCAGGCAGGGAGTATTGCGGCCGACGAACAACGCACTACGCAACATGGAGTACGCAGTACGGAGCCAAACCAGTGCAACACAAAATACAACACAAAATGCAACACAAATTAGTCCTGCTCACCCTATTTGTCTTCCTTCTCTCCGCCTGTGGCGGGGCGAGAATCGACCCGACTGTACCTCCAGACATCGTCTTTGGGGAAGATGTCTGCGCTCGCTGTGGAATGATTATCAGCGACGATCGTTTTGCCGCATCTCTGGTTGTGGAGAAAGGGACAAATGACTATGAACAGTTGATCTTTGACGACGCGGGCGAAATGTTCGCCTATGCCAGAGAAGACAACGGGCAATCGAAAATCGTCAGTTGGTTTGTCCACGATTATCATAGCCTGGAGTGGATGGATGGGGGATCTGCCTGGTATGTGTGGGCAGACTCGCTACAGACTCCGATGGCGTTTGGTGTGGCTGCTTTTGCTCAGGAGTTGGAGGCAACCGCCCTGGCCCAGGAGTGGGGCGGCGAGGTCTTTACTTTCGCCCAGGCCACAGAGAAAATGGGTGTTATGCAACCGATGGGTTCTGGAATGCACAAATGACAAACAATCTCCTTATCTCACAGTCTCATTTCTTGATCGAAAGGTTTTTTCCAATGTTCAAACGGCATACACTGATCGCTTTCTTTCTTGTTCTGATGCTCGCTTTGGCCGGATGTGGCAGCAACGACCCAGAGCCCACAGCCACGCCTGCGCCGGCCAAGCCCATTGCAGCACCGGCTGCCTCTATTGTTGGCGATGCAACAGCAGGAGAGCAGGTTTTTATGAGCGTCTGCATCGCCTGTCACGGGCTGGATGGCAAGGGTGTAACAGGGTTGGGCAAGAGCCTACATGCAAGTGACAGCGAGTTCGTCCGTAGCAAGACAGACGACGAGATGGTTGCCTTTATTCTGAAAGGGCGCACCCCGGACGATCCGCTAAACACCACCGGCGTGGGGATGCCCGCCAAAGGCGGTAACCCAGCTATCACCGAACAGCAGCTATACGATGTGGTTGCGTATTTGCGCACGTTGAAGTAGTGGTAGCAGCATAGGAGAGCATAGATATCAATCAATACAGACCGGCTGGGAGGTGCGTGATGGGTGCAATGGGTGAACAGTTGTCTACTCGTCGCGCACCTCATTTGGTTCTCCAGGCATCCCAACTAGCTACCCGCCCATACTTGGTCATTGCCCTGCTTTCCCTTTTCGTGGCCGCGGCCACCGGCTCTCTCCTCCGTTTTGGGCTGGGTTGGGGAATGCCTGCCTGGGCTGCCAACTTCACCGCCATTCGCCACGCTCACAGCCACCTGATGTATTTTGGCTGGGCAACCCTGGCCCTGATGGCGCTGATATGGCATTTTCTCTCCCTCTATTCCGGGCAAGCGCTACCCCGTAGCGTCCAGTGGCAGATGAGCGTGTCCGCACTTCTTGCCCTGCTCAGCTTTCCTGCTTTTTGGGCTAACGGCTACGGTCTCACGCAAATCGGCTCGGCGTCATTGCCATTGGGCGCAATGGTCGCAACCCTCAATGGAATCACCTGGTTTGTCTTTGCCTGGCTGTACTGGCGGGAGAGTCGGGTGCTGGCTGTGCGACCTCTGCCAGTTCAGATGTGGGACTCTGCCATCCTGCTACTTGTGCTAGCCGCTGGCGGCGCGCTGGGGTTAGTGGCGATGGTCGCCAGCGCCAGCCAGAGCATTTTACTGCAGCAGGCGTTTCTTCACCTTTTTCTTGATCTCTTTGCGGTGGGCTGGTTTACCCTCGCTTTGCTGGGGCTGCTCTGGGCGTGGGTGGGTCAGCGGACCGAGTTGCCGAAACGCTTGCCGGTCTTGTCCCTGGCGCTGGCGATTGCGCCTACATTTTTTTTGGGAATGCCCCCTTCATTGATTGCTTCATCCCTTTTTTGGGGCGCGGCCATTGCCAACGGGCTAGCTGGCCTTCTGCTTTTTTGGCACGTGGCTGGCCTGTTATCGCGTTGGGTGCATTTGACTTGGTTGATGCGCTTTGGTGTGGCAATGCTGGCTGCCCATGGGCTGATGACCCTGGTTGCCCTTTGGCCCGGTGTGTGGATATGGAGCGCTCAGACCCAATTGCGCGTCTACTTCCTGCACAATCTTCTGCTGGGTTGGCTGAGTAGCGTGCTGTTGGCTTTGATTGTAGATTATTTGGGGCTGGGGCAGACGAAGTGGGTTCGCTGGTTGGGTTGGTTCTGGATCGTCGGTGTTGGGGTGCTTCTCACGGCCCTTTTGGGGTTGGGGATGCTTCAATTCCTGCCAGTATCATCCTTGGCTCTCTTACGCGTTGGAGCATGGGGCAGCCTGATACCTGTGGGCGTGGCAGGGGTGGTGGTGCTATGGTGTCTGCTCCCTATTGCCGATGCGTCGCGGCTAACGCCATCGGTTTGACCCGTGGCCATGTATGGGCGGCGAATGCAGCGGCAGCTCCCAACTCGCAAGCCCGTCCGGCCAGGATCACCCATGAGGGCGCGGCCAATGTCCCGCTCATCCCCACCAGCCAGACACCTCCATTGAGCAGAACGAAGGCCAGCCAGACGGGTCGCACGTCCCCCCGGTAGGCATAAAAGCGGGGCATAATCCAGTAGCCCACACCCATCGCCAATTGCACAGTCCAGCCAATGAGTAGAAATTCCATGTGCGCAGGTAGCAGACGCCAAAGCAGTGGATGGATAGGCATGCCTTTGTTCCACAGCAATAGCCCGCCAAAAGTGAAGCCAAGAGCCAGATGGATCAACGCGGAACGGATCAGCCAGACACTTGGTCGGGGCATGTCAGTGCCCCCTTACTCTGGGCCAAAGATGAACAACAAATGCCATCCCTGCCACCCACTGCAGCAGGGCAGCCAAGACCAACAACCAGCCCCACATGTGCGCTCCACTCGAGTTAAGCGCTGGCTCGGCGAATACCCGCAACAGCAGCCCAGCATTGAGCAGCCCAAATATCGTCCATGTAATCCAGTCGCGCCCCCGGGGGGCTTCGCGGCTGAATCGGGGGAACATCCAATGAGCCACGCCCAGGATCAATTGGGTCAGCCAGCCTACCATCAGCAGGTGAAAATAGACCGGGGTTAGCCCAGCCACGACACCTGACAGCCCCAGCACTGGCCGGGCCGCCAGGAGTACACCAACGAGGAGCGCAGCAACAAAATAGATGAGGGCGGTCTTGACGAATAGGCGTGTGAGAAAGGGCATGAGCGTTGCAGGTAGCAGGTAGAAAGTCGTTCGGGTACACGGTTCCTAGCCTGGGGTAAGACGGCACTGTACGGTGCTATGAAAATTCTGCATCGTTCAGTCGTTCTCTGTGCGAAGACTGGGAAGCGCTGTCTGGTTCGAGCCAAAAACGACCAAAAAAGGCAGGGCAATCGCGTTCTCTGGGCAGACGTCCTGACAAGCGACACAGTAGGTGCAAAGCTCCGGGTGGAGCAACTGTGCTTTTTCGCCGATCTGGGCCAAGGCTTGGGTAGGGCAGATTTCCACACAACGTCGGCAGCCGGTGCAACGGCCATGATCAATCGTGGGCAGGGGGTAGGGCGTCATGTCAGAGAATCCGTTACGTCAGAGAATCCGTTACGTCAGAGAATCCGTGATGTCAGAGAATCCACTTGAAAAGGCGGTGGAGTAACCACACTTACTCTCCATGATAGACCGAGACTAGCCTGCGCGCTGCGACAAAAGTCTCCGAGCACCCCTGCCTCTGCTTGTTTTGGGGAAAGGTGGGCAAATTATGCACCTGCCCAGGTTACACTTCGGCTTCTTTGGACAACCGTTCGCTGTCCAAAATAATGATACGGTGGCGATCGAATTCGATGATGCCTTGGCTTGCTAAACTGCGTAAGGCCCGCCCGACCATCTCTCGTACTGTTCCCAACCGGCTGGCCATCTCTTCTTGGGTGAGCATACGCGGGATGGCATCGGCTGTGTTTGTGCCACCTGTGTTTGCCTCAGCCTGTTTCAGCAGCAGATGGGCCAACCGCCCTTTTACGCTGCGCATCGAGAGGTCTTGTACCATTCCCACCAACTGGCGGGCGCGGCGCGCCATGCTTTCGATCATTGCCCAGGCCAGGTCTGGGTATTGGGCGACAGTCTGTTGCAGTTCGCCACGCAGAATGCAGTAGACCACCGCATCGGTTTGGGCTGTGGCCGTGGCTGGGTTGGGGCCACCATCCAAAGCGGCCACTTCGTTGAAGGAATCCCCTGGGCCCAAAAGAAGCAGGATATGTTCTCGCCCGTCTTGAGAGACGCGACTAATTTTGACCTGCCCCACTTCGATCACGTAGAAGCCGACAGCTGGCTCGCCTTCGATGAAAATGATTCTACCTTCTTGGTAGCTTCGTCCTATGGAACTATTGACCAGTTTTTGTAGGGCAGGATCGGTGATTCCCTGCAGAAGACTTAGTTCATGCAGTAGTTTGGTCAGCCTAGACTGGGGCGTATTGTCTGGTTGTTGGCTCACATTTTTCTGCCGTGGGCTGGCTGGTTGCCATCGAGCGATTGCGCGGGTCAGGTCCAGCTAAATTATCTATGGAAGTGGTATCTCTTCTCGTTCTTTATAGCATGCGTCGGTGCGATAGGCAAGCAGAAAAAGTGAGGTTACAGGGCTTCTCAAAAGTCAAAGCGGATGCATGAGTAGGGAAAGAGCCTGGGCTGGAACAGCGTCGAATAGACGGATTTGGCGTGCAGCATTGGGTGCACCGATATAGTCAACGAGAGCG
>JAHEML010000675.1 GCA_024643705.1 Caldilineaceae bacterium
GGTGTCCTTTCTGATATCGGAAAGAAAAGGCGGGAGCGGGTGTTGTTGATTGTCACCTTAAGAAACAAAGAGACTGTACCAAAAAGCGGCGTTGGTGGCAAGTGACCGCTCAATGGGGGGTGCTTCAGTTTTTGGGGCAGACTGAAATTGCCCTCGCTACCCGGCTCTAAAGCAGCCGGGCTATCGAGCAATGCCCCTTGAAAGGGGTTTGTGTCGGCGCAAAATGCTCTCTTCAAGCCGGATTGATCCGGCGTTGCTCTATAGATAACTCCGGGTCTTCAGCCCGGTGCAGACATGGGCAGCCGCACTTTTATCTTAAACCTGAAATACACCGCGCAATAACGACGGCTAAACCATCGTTACCCATATCCACCCGAACAGACTATACTGTGGCAGCCGATCAAATCACCAGTGAGCAAAGAGAATAGGCCAATCAATGGCCTATTTATCAGGAGACCACAATGAAACTCGCCTTACGCCACGCCAGGATCTATTTCGTTACCATCGTTTTAGTTCTGGCAACACTTACCCTCTCCATGTCCGCTTCGGCTGCGCCCGATGCACCCGAAGCAACCGATGTGACCCTGGATGCATTCGAGCAGCGCTACGCCGAGTTTCCCCAGGGACTGGCTGGCATGATGGCCGAAAGTCTGCCAGAATCGGGCATGGTCTATCTGTTGGGCGGGTATACATCCGACAGCGAAGGAACTAAACGCATTGCCCAGGATGTTTGGGTTTACGATCCCGGTTTCGATGATCTGCTGAAGGTGGGGGCATTGCCCGACGGCCTGGCCTTGGCCGCCCACGCCTACGTGCCGGACGAAGGATTGATCTATCTCTTTGGCGGCGTGCAGGAATCCACCGGCGGCGTGAATGGCAGCACGGCCATCCGCACGTTTGATGTGGCTACCGGCGCCGTGACAACCCTGTCCGTGGCCCTGCCCAACAATTTGGCCCGTGCCAGTGCGCTCTTTCTACCCCAACTGAATCAAATCTATCTCATCGGCGGGGTTCCCACCTTTTCCCTCGAAGACGATAGCTACACCGATATTCTCATCTTCGATCTGGCAAGCCAGACGCTATCGACCAGCAGCGTGGAACTGCCCGGAGCCACGCTGCCCAGTGGTCTTTCCAAACGGTGGGGAGCCGCCTATTTTGCGGCCGGTTCCGCTCCGTTTAATCCGAGTCTACCCAACGATGTGGAGACCAGCCCCCTCCCCAATCAACTCACCAACTTTATTCTTGTCCTCAACAAAGATGTGACCTTTATCTTCAGCCCTGTCACCGGTGAAAGCAGACTGCTGGACCCGGTGCAGGATGCCAACGTGTTGGGGGCTGCCACCGCTCTTGTACCCAGCCGCCAGCGTATTTGGTCGGTGGGGGGGCTGCACCTGGAACCCACAAACAAGTACTGTTACGCGCGCAACATCTCCTCGCTGGACCCCCGCCTTTATTCGCTCGACACCGAATATGCCAGCCAACCACTTACCCTGGGCGGCATCCCCAGCATCAACGATCACCCGGATGCGATCAACCAGTCGATTCTCGACACCCGCAGCGATGCGGCTGCTGTCTATGTGCCCGAGCAGGATCGGGTATTGGTCTTTGGTGGTGTGCGGGGCAAGCTGGTTTTCACTTCGGACAATTGTGCTTCGGGCGCTTTCAGCCAGTGGGACAACATTCCTTCGCTGAGCCAATACAGCAAATCCATCTTCAGCATCAGCCCCACCTACCGGGACGAAGAGGATTGGACCGAGCCGCCCTATCCCTTCGGCGTGGATCAGGAACTGCGCCGCTCCCGCACCACCATCGACTTTTTGCCCAACGAGCTGATCGCGGGCAAATCCATCCAGATGACCCTCTCTGGCGACGGCAGTACCCACCAGGTTGCTCTCCAGGCTCCTTTCCGCATGGAAGACGGTAGCGATGTCTACACCACCCGCATCCTGGACAGCACCAATTCCACCGACCCGCCCTATAACCTAAAAACCCTCACCTTGCCCGACGATCTCAGCCCCGGCGCCGACAAGCGCATTGTCGCGCTCTGCCTGGTCAATACCCGGCGGTTGGTTCCTCCCAATTGCCGGGAAACACCCATCACTCTCAATCCCGGCGGTCTGGATGGAACAATCACACGGGACCTGGCAGGTGTGGGTCGGGCCGGGATCGAACCCGTGGCCGGCGCGATGGTGGAGCTGACCGACGCCTACGGCGAACGCATCGGCACGATTCAGACCACAGATGCCAACGGTTATTTCACATTCTGCCCCGCCGAAGACCCCTACTGCCTGGGCATTGGAGCCTATACCCTGCGTATCTGGCGGGACTTTGACGTGAATGAAAGCTACACATTTGTGCATCTCCCCACAAGCCGGGCTGCAGATGTGCAGGCCAGCCAGACCAGCACAGTGGATATTACCATGCAGACCGCGGACATTGACGGGCCATTGGTCCAGCGGGTCTCTGCTTCGCTCAACGGTCTGCGCGGCGAAACATTTGGCACATTCATGTCCTTCCGCAACCTGCCCGAATCAATTCCTGTGCCCGAAGTTCTGAACACATTCACCGTCGAAACGTCCGAAGTCCAGCCGCCCACAGCCAGCGCGCCGATTCCCGTCGACAAAGTCACCTTTTTGCTCAACGGTGTCACCATCACCGATACAAACGGAACGGATGGCTGGTCGGCGGCCTTTGACATGGGTGATCTGAGAGCCAAACCGGTGATCAACATTCTGCGCATTACTGCCTACGACGTGCTCGGTATCGAGGGCACGCCCAGAGATGTCACCCTGGAAGCCATCGCGGCCAAGCCCATCGACAATTCCTGGGTCTATACCCCCAAAGGCATCATCTGGAACCCAGACACCCAATCCTATACCACCCAGGTTGTTGTGCCCCGCATCCCGGCGCTCAATTCCAGCCTGCGCTGGCCCAGCGATCCGCCCCACGAACTCGACCTGGGCCTGCTCTCCCTCTACAGTCAGGCCAGGGCCGATGTGGAGATCAAA
>JAHEML010000676.1 GCA_024643705.1 Caldilineaceae bacterium
GTGCAGAGTATCGGGCGCTGATTGGCCGAATCCGGGCAATTATCCCGAGTGTCGCCATCAACACGGATATTATCGTTGGCTTTTGCGGTGAGAGTGACGAGCAGTTTGACGATACCTACAAACTCCTGGCCGAGTTGAAGCTGGACAAGACCCATCTGGCCCGCTACAGCCCCCGCCCTGGCACCGTCTCCGAACGGCGGATGCTGGACGACGTGGCCGCCGACGAAAAGGTGCGCCGCCATCGTCTGTTGGAAGAATTGCAAGAGCAGGTGTGCGCCGAAATCAATGCGCCCTTGTTGGGCGAAACTGTCGAGGTTCTGGTGGAGAGCATGCACAAGGGCAAGTGGCGTGGACGTACCCGGCAGAACAAGCTGGTCTTTGTCGGCAGCGAACACGATCTGCGCGGGCGACTGATCGAGGCCCAAATCACATGGACAGGCCCGTGGAGTATGCAGGGCCGCTTTGTACGGGATGTCTCGCCGGAAGGCCCGAAGATTGGTCTCCAAGCCCAGACCTTCGGCTTGGAGATACCCCTCAGCGCTTAAGGTTTTGTCCCTACTCATATCTCATCACCCGGCAATGATTCGATGAACCCATTTCTGTTCAATATCCTTCTCTTCCTCGCTGGATTTGTCTTCCTTTCCGGCGGCGCCGAATTTTTGGTACGCGGGGCCAGCCGTTTTGCTGCCCGGCTGAACGTGCCATTGGTTGTCATCGGCCTCACCATCGTTGCTTTCGGCACGAGCCTGCCAGAGCTTCTGGTCAGTATGATCGCCAATCTAGAGGGTGGTTCGACTGCGGATATTTCCATTGGCAATGTGGTGGGGAGCAACATCGCCAACATGGCCTTGATTCTGGGCCTGGTGTCGATGTTGCGCCCTATGAGTGTGGAAAGCAAGCTGCTACGACGCGAATACCCTCTGATGCTGATTGTCTCGGTGGCTTTTTGGGCCATGGCATGGGATGGCTCCATCAGCCGTATAGAGGGTGTGCTGCTCTTTCTGGGGCTGCTCGGTTTCACCGCCTACAGCTATACATCCAGCCGTACCCTGCCCGCCGATGAGCAGGCCGAAGCCCTGGACTATGTGGAGGATGTACTTGAGGTGGAATCTGGGGTTACCTGGAGCGCGCTGTTGCGAGATTTGGCCTTTGTGGTCGTCGGTATCATCGGTCTGCTGATGGGCGCGAACTGGTTGGTAGATTCGGCCACCTTTATGGCCCGCTACTTTGGAATCAGCGAACTTGTGATTGGGCTGACCGTGGTGGCTCTGGGTACAAGCTTGCCCGAATTGGCAACATCGGTGGTGGCCGTCTTGCGCAAACAAGGGGACATTGCCCTGGGGAATTTGGTGGGGAGTAACCTCTTCAACATCCTGGCAATCGTTGGGATCACCTCGATGGTCAAGCCGCTGCCCGCGCCGCTTGCCATGCGCACCTTCGATTTTCCCATTATGCTGGCGATTTCGGTTTTGCCTTTCCTGCTGGTATTGCCAAAGCCCCATGTGATTAATCGGTGGAATGGGACGATCATGTTCCTGCTCTATCTGACGTACAATGGGTGGGTACTCATATCGGGGATGTAGGTAAAACTGAGCGATTTTTCGCATACGAATTGCACGAATGACACGAATGTTTCGGCGCACGCTCTGTACACAGCGCCGCTCTGCGTACAGAGCGTTTTTGAAATCACTTATGTGGTGTAAGAGGGGGAACTGATGAAAAGATCGATCCGCATGGCTCCAGCGACACGCCTATGGGGGCTTGGCTTACTGATATTGGCCTCGTTTGCTCTGGTTTTGGCGATGGACCCTGGCCGGGGCATGGCTGCGCCCGGCCAGCAGACTTCGCCCCTATCCAGCGCAACAGCGGCAACGTCTCCCCTCGAAGGGGCAGCGCAGACTTCGCCCTTAGATACACCCACCAGCACGGCCGCCAGTACACCTACCCCGATAGCAACATCTCCTGTGCCACCTACAGCAGAACCGCCTGTTGGTTTGCAGGTCTGGCCCACCCCCGCACCCTCATACGATCCCGTGCCTGTGCAGGCTGCGATGGATTTCCTTGCCAACGACACAACCCCAGCCGTAGCCGACCCTGTGCTTTCGGTGCGGGTATTGGTGGATGATCCCGCCACTGGCAACGAATTGACTGCCATGCGTATGAGCGACCCCGCCACCAGTACCGATTATTGGCTACGGGCCGATGCCGACGGAAATGTGGCTCTGTTGCCTGATTACAGCGAGTTGGCCCTGGCCCAAGTAGCAGAGGCCGAAGGGGTTGCCATTGGCGACGTGAGTCTCACCACGGGGCGCTATTTGTCTTTCCCTTTCACCCGCCAAATCCTGTGGGTGGGGCGAATTTTCAACACCAAGAACAGCGCACAGATCAGCATCGCTTTTGACTTGGCCGGGGCAGAAGTTGATGTGGACGCCGCCACCGAAGCCGAAGCTGCCGCGGTCAGCGACTATTGTGGTTTCATGGATGTTTCCTTCTGCCTGGCGATTCTTTATGCTGCCCCGGGCGACGAGTCCAACGCACTGTTTATCTATGAAGAGGAGAGCGACCCGGAGCCATTTCTCACATTTCTCGATGATCTGCAGATAAGCTACCGCCAGGATGAGGAAAGTCTCTACTTCCGCATGGGCAACGACGACCTGCGCGAAATGGCAAAAATGGAGAATATCGATCGATTTCAACAGGACTTTCCCGATGAAGTGCGCCCGCTGGATACCAATCTGGTCATTGGCCTTATCGAACAATCCGGGGTGCTCTCGCTGACTCTGGAAACCCAAAAAGAGTATCCCCTGCTCACCTATGCCGTAAGCGCCACTCTGGAATCTGTCGAGATTTCCCAGACCCAAAGTGTGACACTCCTGGCCCAGATCGACGGAATCTTCACACCTGTCAGTGGTCCGTCCAGCCCATCGTCGGCCATGGTTGTGTTGCCCTTGGGCAAGTTGAATGGGCGCTACAATCTGGCATTGTCCTATGCTGATCCCAAGC
>JAHEML010000677.1 GCA_024643705.1 Caldilineaceae bacterium
CCTGGCTTGGGGTCGATCTATTTACACATCAGTTCCCATACACTATTGGGCAGAATCACTATTGGGCATAATCAGCAATGACAATAACTACAGAAGAGACAGATTGCACAGATTTTGTCTTTATCCGCGGTCCTCCGCCCGATCAGCGTTATCCGTGTTTTATTTTCAGCTTAGTGGTTTGTGTCGTCCAATTTCGAGGCACTGTTGCCGACAGCCTGTCTTCCGATCAGCCGGTCGAGTTCGGAACGCACTTCTATGGCATCGTTGAGTTCGAGATAGACGCTGGCGAAGCGAATATAGGCCACCTGATCCACCTGGGCAAGCTGATCCAATACCAGATTGCCGATGATTTGACTGTTGACTTCCGCCTTGCCGATTCCCGATACGTTATCTTCTACAAAACGCGCAATATCTTCAACAATTTCGCTGCTGATAGGGCGCTTGGCCGTGGCAATCCGCAGACCCACCAAAAGTTTCTGCCGATCAAATGGTTCTCGCCTTCCGTCGCCTTTGATCACCAACAGGCTTGGAGCCACATGCTCGTAGGATGTAAAACGCTGGTTGCACTTCTGGCATTCTCGACGTCGGCGAATGGCTTCGCCCGTATCTCGCGTATCGATTACTTTGTGGTTACCGTGTCCACAATGTGGGCATACCATAGGTGTACCAAATTTTCTTGATGGCTTTTTGGAGGAAATAACACATCACACAAACCGTGGCTCATAGCTCCACACTACATGCTGTTCGCACTACATGTTGCGTAGAACAGGGGTGCTTGTACGACATGTGGTATTTGACTGGCGAGGAGTATAACACAATCGTGGGCGGCTGGCAAGTCCAAAAGTGTATGACTATAGCCAAATTTGTTCGATCTGCGAAAATTTAAGATTGCTCTTGGCCTTTTCGCGATCCAACAAGGGATCTTCAAACGGAGGGTACTGGAGATGTGGCACTTGGCTGGCCTGCACGCGTCAATGGACAACAGCTGTGAGCAAAAAGAGTGGGCAATCCATAGTCGGAGCAGATTGGCCGACAGCGATCGATTGCCCACTCTTTTCAAAAGAGTCTTATTGCCCGTTGTTGCTTCGGGGCCTGCGTAGAAACGCGGGGATGTCCAGATCATCACGGTTGAATGTACGCACGGGGAAATCAACCGGTTCTTTGGACTGCTGGGGTGTGGATGGTGTCGGCGATGCGGCCTGCTCGCGGGATGATGTGGCTGGCGGCACTGGTGGGTTTGACGAAACCCGACTTGTGTAGCCTCCGGTCATCGGTTCCTGGGGGCGGACTTTGTCGAATCCGGTGGCGATCACGGTCATGTGGATTTCATCGTTCATTTCGTCATCCACAACCGCGCCAAAAATGATATTAGCTTCTGGGTGGGCATTGGCTCGAATCAACTCGGCAGCTTCATTGACTTCAAAGAGGCTAAGATCTTTACCACCCTTGACGTTGAAAAGTATGCCCTGGGCACCCTCAATAGAGACATCCAGCAGCGCACTGTGAATCGCTTTCTGGGCAGCTTCCTGTGCTCGGTTTTCGCCGCTGGCCCGCCCAATCGACATCAAGGCCGCTCCCCCATTCTCCATGATCGAGCGCACGTCGGCAAAGTCCAGATTGATCAGACCGGGGATTGTAATCAATTCACTGATGCCTTGAATACCTTGGCGCAGCACATCGTCGGCCACCGAGAATGCCTCGCCCAGCCCGGTCTTTTTGTCCAGGATGTGCAGAAGACGATCATTGGGAATGGCGATCAGGGTGTCCACATTTTCTTTCAGCCGTGCAATCGCCCCTTCTGCCACCCGGCGGCGTTGAGCACCTTCAAAGGTAAAGGGTCGAGTAATCACCCCAATGGTCAGCGCTCCCATCTCTTTGGCAATGCCTGCAATCACAGCCGACGCACCCGAACCGGTTCCGCCGCCCATCCCCGCGGTGACGAAAACCATATCGGCGCCTTCAATCATGGTCTCGATTTCTTCCCGGCTCTCCTCGGCTGCGCGTAGTCCCACTTCTGGATTGCCGCCGGAACCGAGTCCTTTGGTTAGCTTGTCGCCAATGCGCAGGCGCTGGGGAGCGTTGGCAAGCATCAAAGCCTGGGCATCTGTATTCACAGAGATAAACTCTACACCCTGTATGCCCGACTCGATCATGCGGTTGACTGCATTTTGGCCGGCACCACCCACACCGATCACCTTGATCTGGGCAAAACTATCCACAAATTGGGAATGTCCGCTTCTCCGTGTCATCGATAAACTCCTCTTTCAGGCTGCCAGCCAATTGTGGATCATGCAGACAGCGGCTTTGGCTGCAAGTTAAACGCCGCTGATATTATTTGCTTCGGATAATGGTGCTGGATAGGTGTCCCGCGTCTGGCGATTGCTGCGCATTGAACGGCAAGCGCTCCCACAATCGAAACTGCTTGAACAATCGCCAAACCAATTGGCGAGATCGTACTATATCTCAAGCAGGATTGCAAACCGTTTGTTTGCTTGGGGACGTGAAGATTCGTTATCCTGGCAGCAGGGCGCGTAGCCAACCCCGCAAACGAACCAACGCCGGGCTTTCTTCGCGGATTGTAGTATTCATGGGGAAATGGATCGCACGGGCATCTTCGTGTAGCCCCCAGAGGAGGAGACCCACGCTTGTCGCGAAAGCCGGGGATTGGAGATCTCGGCTCAATTGCTGGATTGGGACATGTTCGCCAGGACGGCCAATACGCACAGGCATTCCCAGCATCCGGCGGCTCAATTCGACAGCACCCGGTATCTGGCTCGAACCGCCCGTCAAAACCAGCCCGGCTGGAACCATCTGGCCGTAGCCGCTCGACGTGACTCGTTCCCGGATCAGCTCATTGATCTCTTCGGCCCGTGCTTCGAGAATCTGGCTGATAAAGCGGCGGCTGAATGTGCGTTCGGGTCGGTCGCCAAAGACTGTCGCCCAAACCTGCTCATCCTCGGCTACTCGTTCCGGTTGCAGATGGCCGTAGCGCAGCTTCATC
>JAHEML010000678.1 GCA_024643705.1 Caldilineaceae bacterium
CGGCCACAACATATTACCGCGAACTCCCGGAATATCGGCTGAGCCTGCGCCGTGGCGCGTTCGACCTTCGGTTCTATGTGGGGTGCACCCGTCCAACCGATTATCTCGCCGCAGATGAGTTGTACTGACTGCTCTCAAAGATCGGGGCTTGGTGGCTCTTTTGGGTGACCAAGCAGGGGAACCTTAGATCGCAGACTGTCTACAAATTCTTAAACAATCCGGCTGATTGCCCTTCCAGCCCAATCAAGGGCTGCCGCACGCTACTCATAGACGAGGAAAAGTCTGATGTTTTTGGCACATTTGATTGTAGGAATGCTGTGCGGGCTTATCGCAGCCATCTTTGTCTGGCTGGCAGGGTCACCAGTCTGGGCGATTTTGCTAAACTACTCTTTCGTGGGCTGCAGCGGTGTCGCGCTCTCGGTTTTGGTTCACCTGGCAATCGCCCACATTCGGGCAAACAGGCACTCCTGGACTGGAGTTGAAACAAATCACGAATTCCGCCCGGAGAAGTCTTGAGAGATGCCCGAAACCCAAAGAACACGAAGACACAGAGACCCTCGCTAAGCAAAAAACCGGTCTATCCCAAAGGCCGTGAAGGGTTACAGCGGCGGTATTTTCAAACCATTCCGTGGCCGCTGAAAGTTGTAAGGCAGGAAGGTCAGATGCAACAGCAGCACAGAGGTTCTACCTCTTGGCGTGTGCCCCCCTTTTACGGCTGGGTATGATTTGCCGTTCCCGGGGCACTAGGGCATGCTATTTACCCATTCACTCACACTCTTCATACAAGGGTGTAGAATTCCCACACCAATCACTCGCAATGATAAGACGCCGACGATTCAAGTTGGATCACTTTTGAAAGAACTTGCCGGCGAAATGTTACGTTGATCCTATTCCAGTAGCTTCGGACCGGGCGGTGAAGGCATTCGTAGATTACAGCGAACTGGCCCACCTGTCTTCCGACCATTTCCCCGCAATTGTGGATTTCGAGTAGAGCCGAGAAATCAGCGTCAGAATTCAGCCCCAGGCGCGTCACTAAACCAATAAAACGGAAGGACACTCTCCGAATAGCCATCTGCGGCTACTGCGAGTTGGAAGTGCTAGGGCCTGTGGATATTCAGGATTCCCAAACCTCCTCAGATTTGATTCAACCTTCCAAAAGGGAGGTCAGAATGGACGAGCAGCGGCTTGTGGTTTCCAATGAAGTCTGGTCGTGGCTGGAACCGCACTTGCCTGGCAAGAAAGGTTACAGTGGCGCGACAGCCAAGGATAACCGGTTGTTCCTGGAGGCTGTTTTGTGGCGGGTGCCGTTATCCTGAATTCACCACGTGCGTCGAGTTGCCGTGACAATGCCTTTCTTCTTGCGGCGACCGACGAAGCCGAGACCGCCAAGGCTAGCGGCAAGGAGTGTCAGTGTTGAGGGGAGCGGGACGACGGATGCTTCCATGCTCTCAATTGCAAACCCTGTGCAGTATTCTCCCTCGCACCAAAGCTGCCCGGGCTGATCAATAATGTCTCCGTACCCACTGAGCAGGATTTGATCTAATGGGAGGATGATGGAAAACTTGATCGCGTCGAGGCCCTTGAAGGCCGAACCCAAGGCGAGGGTTCCTGATGCTATCTTGTCGAATAGGTAGGCCGCCACTGTTTTTCCGTTACGAATGCCATAGATGCCGTAGTATAGCCCTTCCCAGAGGCTTCCTTTCGCCCACGCGAAGTATGCCATCTCATATTCATCATAGCTTGAGTACTGACTGCGATCCGGCGGCGGGGTATCGCTCGTCACCCATACATCATCTCCGCTTGCCCAAATCACCTGCACGCTGGCGACCGAAAATCGTCTGTCATCGGCGCGGTAAACGGCGGAGTTTTCCAGCCCTTCGTCATCCAGAGAGATGCCGGGGGCATCTTCGAAATAACTCGTCTGGTAGTTGTAGCCATCGACACCACGGCAGAAGACAATGTCACAGCTACAGTAACGCTCGTTGCCGTATGCGCCGGGGGCGTTAAAAGTATCCGGCTTGGTGAAGTCCACTGTGGCCGCACTCGCGCTCAAAGTCGTCGCAAGTAATAATGCCGAAGAAATCGCTGACAATCCGCCGTAAAAATGGCATCTCATTCCAAAGCCCCCAATAGAATCTATCCCGAATTCAATGAATGTGTGGCTCACAGTAGGGTTGCAAAATCATATCAATCAACGCCGAAACTTGTCACTCACTGCAGCGTGTAACGATTTTCGAACCAATTTTCTCAGGGGCTTCGGATTGTTTCCTTTTTTTGGCAATATAGCCAAAAAGAGGACTGGGAGCGGCTAGATTCCGCCGACCCAAAACCCGCCGATCAGAAGTGGAAAAGGTTGCGTTTTCTGCCGGTGGCCTCCCGCGCCAGCTGCTATAGCCGGGAATTCACGCCTTCGGTTGCGCTATTGGGGCTATCGATTCTGACGAACTCACTGATGGACAGGTAAGAGAACCGACCCAACGTGACCACTCGAACCCGGACGGTTGCCTGACTGGTTGCTATGCCGAGTGATTGTCCCCAATGACTCAGAGGCCGAGGGCATCATCCAACGGCGATCTAGCCCAATATTGACTGTCGGTCGCTTCACGCGGTTTGCCAAAACCTCGATCCAGAAGTGCGGTCGCCGCCGCAATTCGGGTTGATTCGCTCTACCCATTTTCGCATACGTCGACCAGCGTATCAAAAGCTGACCACGTGAACTCGCGCGCCAGTTCCGACAGTCGGGATTTCATATCCACGGTCGCCCGGTTGCGACTGCCAGCTGGCCGCCCTGCGCCTTGTCGTTTTCCGCCCCGTCCACTCATTTTCTGATTTCCTTTTGATTTACACTTTGAGGTTTCTTTCGGGCGACAGCTTCAGTCCAGCTGTGACCAATACACACGTTTGGTTTCCTGCAATAACCCGCAGCAACACTCCCTTTCAGACGGAAACCGTGGCCGGTTGTTTAGATGGAAAGTCATCCA
>JAHEML010000679.1 GCA_024643705.1 Caldilineaceae bacterium
GTAGACGATGGCACACTCCTCAGCGCCGACCTGCGCAGTCGGATGTGGTCCCAGCCCGATGGACGCTCCCGGCGCGTCACCGTCTACGACAAGACGACGGGCAAGTATACGGATCAGACGCTGCTAGCGCGCACAAACACAAATCCCGACTCCGCATTCTTCCCGCTGACCGAAGTGGGGGACATTCTTATTCTGGGCCGGGGCTTGTCCAAATTTGGAAAAATCAGCTTCGATGTTACGACTGCGGGCAAAGGCTACACCCTGAAACTCATCTACCCCACAAAGGGCGGCGGCTGGAATTTCCTGACGGCGAAGGAGAACGGGCTGGCCGATGGCACAAATGGTTTTGCCCAGGACGGCGACATTACATTCACAGCGCCGAAGGATTGGGCGCCGGTGGTAATGAGTGTGGTGGACAGCAAGCCCCGCTACTATCTGATGGCCTTTTCCACCAGCAATCCTTCCAAAATCGCAGGATTCGATGTGGCCTACCCTTCCGGCGAGACCAACTACGGGCTGGGCTGGACAGCGGGCAACCCATCCACTTCGACGCTGGCCTACAAAAACCGCATAGGCACACTAGCGGTGAACGCACGGATTGTGGGCGAGCAGAGCAAAGCGGTGGCAACGATTCTCAGCGTGGCCCCAACCAGCACCAGCAGCGGTGTGCTGACCATCGGTCCGCTGACCGGCGGTCCCTTCTATCCCAACGAAAAATTACTCTTTGCCAATCTCGTCGTCGCCACAGCCGCCGACCGGGACTGGGCCGTTACGGTCAACACCGACCACGGCGGTCTGCTCTGGGGGACCCGCGCCAGTATCCAGCACCGCAGCGACGGCGTGAATTGGGCGATTCTCTTCAACCAGGAAAACGCCTACGACCCCTACTGGTATCTTCCCAGCGAAGGTTCCATCGGTTCGGCCATCTGGACGCTGGCAGATGATTTCACGACGAACAACAAATGGCCCGCCTTCGATCTCTTTGCCCAGTATCCGTAATACAGCGGTGTAGTCTAACAAAAGAAGAAGGCCACCGGATAAGTTCCAGTGGCCTTCTTCTTTTTCCTTTCCGGGACTCAGCCATGCGCAGGCTCGGCACGCAAACGTAATCCCAGACTGGTCAGCACCTTCAGAACCGTGGCAAACTCCGGGTTGCCGTTGAGAGAAAGTGATTTATACAGACTCTCCCGCCCCACGCCCGCCTCCTGAGCGACGCTGGACATCCCGTGTGCCCGGGCAATATCGCCAAGCGCCGCTGCAATGAGAGACGGATCGCCATCTTCTAATGCAGCATCCAAATAGGCCGCCATATCTTCGCTCGTTGTCAAATGCGCTGCCGCATCCCATAGAGTAGTTTCCAGTGTCATTTGTTTTGTCTCCTACAATTGGCGTGCCATTGCCACTGCATTTTGAATGTCCACAGTCTGCGTTCTCTTAACGCCACCCGCCAAGAGAATAACCAATTCCTGTCCTCGCTGAACAAAGTAGACCCGGTATCCGGGGCCGTAATCAATGCGAAGCTCAGATACACCTTCGCCAACCGGCTTCACATCCCCAGGGTTTCCCAATGAGAGACGGCGAATACGGACATCAATTCGAGCACGGGCCTGTCGATCACGCAGATCGTCAAACCACTTGACAAATGTATCTGTCTGGCGAATCTCAATCATATCCAAAGCGTATCCCACAAGATACAAAAAGTCAATATCGAAACTGCTTTTCAATCCAAAGAAATTGAACCGAATTTTATAAAAGTTGGCTCTTTGCTGGCTGCCGCATGTGAAAATTCAGTGGATGGCAGCGGTGCGTCCGGGTCATCGGCCAGAAGGAGCGCGTAGACCCAAACCCGCTGAATTGTCAGCATCTCGGCCTGGGCCTGAATGGCGGCGAAATCGGCAACGGGCAGCAAAGAACGCGCTTTCGCCAGAGATGTGTCGATTTCTGCCTGATATGCGGGCGGGCGTGTCTCCTGGCCGATCAGCCGGTGATTGTCGCAGACAGCCACCAGCAGCAGCCCTGCATCCGCCCTGCCTACATCCACCAACGCCACGGCGAAGGGTTCCAGGATTTCCAGTTGATAGGCGTCCAAAGGCGTATCCCGATAGAGCCGCACCGCGGCCGCGCACGCCTCCAGAGCTTCCGCACTGCGCCCATCACTGCGCAGCATCCGCGCCCGCGAAACCCAGGCAGCGGCCAACAGCGCACGTTCTTCGCCACGGCTGGCGGTGATTTCCAGTTCATCCACCGTCGCCCAGCCCAAATCGACGCGGCCTATCGCCAACTGATATTCCAACAGCGCCGTCAACCCGTAGCCCAGTAGACGCAGGGAACCCCGCGCCCGGAGCAGTTCAACGGCCTGCTCCAGCAGGGGACCGGCTTCGTCGTAATTCCCAAAAGAAACGTACTGATTGCCCAGCGAAGCGAGAGCCAATGCCAGCATTCCAGGCTCTCCTTCGGCTTCCGCCACGCGGATAGATTCTTGCAATAACCTTCGGCTCTGGTCCCAATCCCCCAGCGAGTCGAATTGCACAGCCAAATTATTGAGGGAAAAGGCAATCCCCCGTCCGTCCTCGGCCTGCTGATACAGACGCACCGCCCGCTGATGCCAGTCGCGCGCCTCGGCGTAGTGCCCAGTGCGCCAGGCCAGGGTACCCAAACCAGAAGCCAACCGAGCCTCTTCCAAGGGCAGCGTACGTTTGTTCACCCGCTCCCAGGCCAGACGCAGCCAGCGACGACCCGCGTCCAATTGGGATGTGGCGTCCCAATAATAAGCCAAACAGCCCACCAGTCGCAGACCCAATTGTATTCGAAGCAGATAGTCATCGGCTGGATTGCCAAAAGCCCATTGTAGCGCAGCGCGCAGGTTGTCGTCGTCTTGGCCCAAGCGTTTGAACCAGACGAACTCTTGTCCACCCACCAGCTCCCGCTCTGCCGTCGCGGCCAATCCGGTAAAATAGCGGGCGTGACGCAGAGCTATT
>JAHEML010000680.1 GCA_024643705.1 Caldilineaceae bacterium
AGACCATGCCTATGTTGTTGAGTGTGGTGGCCTGACCCGAGTGGTCGCCCACCTGGATTTGAAGGGGCAGGGCCTGCTCGTAGTACTCCAGAGCCTTTCCCTTCTTCCCCAGGTCGGCGTAGACAAAGCCGAAGCTGTGAGTCATCCGCGCCTGACTGTCGACATCCTTGATGCCCACCGATGCGGTCAGGGCTACTTCCAGCCAAGTCAGGTATTCATCCCAAAGTCCACGCCGGGAGAGATACGTGTAGAGACTGTCCACAAAACCAACCGTCGCTGGGTCATCGGGCTGTGTACGCTGCCAGGCATGCTGAATCTGGGGATAGAACGACTCGATCGCCTGCCAGTCGTCCCGGTCTGCGTTGACCCGGCCCAGGTAGTGCTCCCGGTGGCGGGTGGTGGCTGCGGCGGGGGTGTGGCTACGGGCTACATCGGCCAGGGTCTGGTGCAGGGCCAAGGGTCCGTCTTCGACGGGTGTGTCGCTTTCGTCCTGTTCCAGCAGGTTGCGGTCGATGAGCAGGGCCAGGGTGTCGGGATCGCACGCAGCCACGGCCTGGGCCGCGGCCAGGTCAAAGGTCGCGGGTTTGGGGGCAAACGCGCCCAGATTGTAGAAGGCGGTCACGGCCTCCGGCGCTTCCTCGGCCAGCCCGTCGATGCTCAGGGCAATGGTCGCTTCCAGGCTCACCAGTTGGCCTTCAAAATCGCCCAACCGCTTGGTCGCCAATGCCAGACGCCGGGCCGGGTCGGTCAGGTCGGCCAGGGCGGTGCGGCTGCTTTGGGCAAAGCGGCCACTGCTCCCCGCGTCCAGATAGCCGCCCAGCAGTTCCACGGCCAGGGGCAGGTGGCCCACCGCGGCCAACAGGGCGATGGCCTGTTCCTCGTCCACGGCCACGGCTTTGGGGGCCAGGCGGCGCAGCAGGGTCAGGGCGTCGTCGGGGGGCAGTTCCTCCACCCGCTGGCTGGCCCCGGCAAAGGCCCGGGCCAGGGCCTGGTTGCGGGTGGTGAGCAGATGGACACAGTGCGGCCCGCCGCAGCGCAGGGCCTGGGCGGCCTCCAGCCCCCAGGCGTCGTCGATGACCAGGAGCAGCCGCTTGTGGCCCATGGCGTCCCCCACGGCTTGGGCGCGGGCGGCCACCGTGGGCTGGTCGCTCACGTCGATGCCCAGGGCGTTGGCCCAGCGTGCCAGGCGGCTGGGCAGGTCGGGCGCTGTGCCAAGTCCAGCCCAGAGCACCCCGTCGGTGAAATGGGCCAACACATCCCGACGGTGGGCCAGGGTCACGGCCAGGGTCGTCTTGCCCACACCAGGCTTGCCCTCGGCGGAGAGTGCGAGGGTGTCCCCGCTGACCAGCCGCGCGGCCAGCTCGGCCACAATGGTTTCGCGCCCCACAAAGTTGTTGGGCATGGAAGGCACGTCGATCCAGAGGGGCGGGCGTTCTTGGGCAGCCAGAATGTAATTGTTGGTGATGTTGTCGCCGAGATGCCCCACATTACCGGCCACCGCCGGGCCATGCACCGTCCCGCTGATAGTTTGCTGGTTGCCGCCAGTGTGTTGGTTGGGAGATTGGGATTGTGTGTCCATGGGGTGTCACCCGGCTGGTGGATGGTTTGTCTGGTGGTCAGTATAGGGTTTTTGGCGCCGTTGGCAAGTCGGTAGAAAGGGAATGGGGTCGCCAGGGCGGAGATCACGCTACCAGGGTGACAAGGGTGCTTCTATGGGGATTTGTCACCCTGGTAGCGTGACATACGATGAAAAAGCTCAATCGGAATTCAGGGGGATCTGCGTCGGTGGCTGGGTCGCGGGGCTGCGGTGATGGGGGACGCGGAGCGCCCAGTGGTGTACCCGCGCGGAGCGTGGGCACGAGCAAACAGTTGCGGGAATATCGACGACCACCCCGCCGTAAACGGACGGGGCTACAAAACAACGCCCGCTGAACCGGGCTTCTACTGTGCCCCAGCCCCATTAATCGGAATCGGCTTGCCTTCCGATCTGTTCACTGCTATAGTGACGAAAGTCGACGACAAAGCAGAGAGCTTTTAGAGCCAAGAGACTCCATAGTTACCTTCATCACCTTCTTCTTTTCACACCAACCCCAGACAACAGAGGCCATACCCATGCCCGCACCCATGCCACCACGCAACATCCTCCTCATTCTCTCCGATCAGCAGCGCATGGACACTGTCAGCGCCTATGGGCTGAACCATGTGGTGCGCACGCCCCACATCGACGGGTTGGCGGCGCGGGGTGTGCGTTTCGACAACGCCTTCACGCCCACCGCCATCTGCGCGCCGGCCCGGGCCTCGGTGCATACGGGTCTCTACCCCCACCGCCACGGGGTGACGGGCAACGGTATGTCGATTGCCCCAGGGGTGAAAGGGCTGCCCGATTACCTGAATCCGGCGGGCTATCGCTGCGGCTACGCGGGCAAATGGCATGTGGACGATGCGGTTGGCCCCAGCGAGGTGGGCTATGTGGGCAAGGATTTCATCGGCTACGCCTTCCCCGGCGCGGGGTTGCTGCCTGGGCTGCGCTTTGCTCCCAAACCCAAAACCGGCAATCCCTATGCCGACTATCTGGCCGAGGCGGGCATTGAACTGCCCACGGTCTCCCATCGTTATGTGGGCACAAACCCCGGCTGCCAGGATCAGGAGATGTTCGCCCTGCACAATGGGCCGGTGGAATCGTCCATCGAGTATTTTGTGGGCGAAGAGACCATCCGGGTCATCGACGAATTGACCGGGGCCACCGATGGCGAAGCCGCGGACGAGAAACCCTTCTTCATTTGGGCCAACTTCTGGGGACCCCACACCCCCTGCCTGGTTCCCGAACCCTATTTCTCCATGTACAACCCGGACGAGATCGGCGAGCATCCCAGCTACCGGGAGACCTTCGCGGGCAAGCCCGACCGCCAGCAGCTCATCGAGCGCATGTGGGGGTTGGGTGATCTGGGCTGGCAGGGTTTCGCGGAGATCAG
>JAHEML010000044.1:0-9386 GCA_024643705.1 Caldilineaceae bacterium
TCGATGGAACAAGAGGCAACGGATATGAGCGGGTGGCGCGCCAGCCTGATCGCGCAGCAGCAGCAACCCCTGGCGGAGATTATCGCCGCGGGCAAAGAGCGTTCGCCCAAATGGAGCGAAAACGAATTCCCCGCGTGGGCCGAGTCCAAGAAACAGGTAAACCCCTCGGTTCTGGACGTCGGTATCCTGCGCACCTGGGACGACCTGGCCCCGAAAATTCAATGCCCCACCCTGCTCGTCACCGGCGATAGCAGCGAAGGTGGGATTGTCACCCAGCCATTGGCCACACATATCGCCGATACCTACCCCACCATTGCCCACGTCCACATTCCCCATGCGGGCCACAGCATTCGCCGGGATCAGTTCGACACCTTTGCCCACATCGCCAAAGAATTTCTGTCGAAATTCGCCTAATCAATTCGCGCGCAAAGAAAGGTATGCCCAAAAATGAACAACTGGCAAGATGGCTATGCGAATACAAACAGTATTCGCCTCCACTACCAGCGCACGGGCGGCAATAAGCCCCAACTGGTGTTGGCCCACGGCATCACCGACAGCGGACTCTGCTGGGGACGCTTGGCCCATGCCCTGGAAGACGAGTACGACTGTGTATTGGTGGATGCCCGGGGTCATGGGCTTTCGGACAAACCCGCCAGTGGCTATACCCCCGAAGATCATGCGGCAGACCTGGCTGGACTGATCGACATCTTGGGGCTGGACCGCCCAGTGGTTATCGGCCACTCGATGGGCGGCAACACAGCTACAGCCCTAGCCGCGCTCTACCCCGACGCCATTCGTGGTGCCGTGTTGGAAGACCCCGGCTGGCGGGCCACAATGGGAACCCCGGAGGAACGGGCAGCGCGGGCCGCGCAATGGCGGCAAAACTCCGCGGCCATGCAAGCCATGAGTGGGGCCGAAATTGAAAAGATGGGCCGGGAGCGCTCGCCCCTGTGGGCCGACGAGGAGTTCCCTGCCTGGGTGGCGGCCAAACAGCAGTTCAGCATGAACATTTTTGGCGCCATTTCCCAAAACTCTACCCCCTGGCAGGAGAATGTGGCCCGATTCCGGTCGCCTGTTCTGCTCGTCACCGCCGAGACAGAGCGCGGCGCGATCATCAGCAGCGAGACCGCAGCCGAAGCCGCAGACATCAATTCTCTCGTCCAGGTGGCTCACATTCCCGATGCGGGCCACAACATCCGCCGGGAAAACTTCGACGCATTCCTGGCGGCGGTACGGCCTTTGCTGGCAGAAGTGTATCGATAAAACGCAAAGGCCCAGAAAGTTACCGTTCCCCTTTGCGGCTCTGCCTCGTTGGGATTCTGCGTAAAAATCCCTGGCTCCACCCTTTTCGTTTCATCCGTATACCACCATTCTTGTCGAGAACCTATGACCGGCGAACGAATCCTGATTGTTGAAGACGAGCGGGCCGTGGCCCGTGGGCTGGAATACAGCTTGCAGGCCGATGGCTTTCAGGTTCTCTGGGCGCGCACAGGGCAAGAAGCATTGCAGCGCCTGCGCGCCGACGACCCCGCGCTCATCACCCTGGACATCCGCCTGCCCGATATGAGTGGATATGATGTCTGCCGCACAATGCGCGCCGAGGGTTTTCGCCAGCCCATACTCATGCTCACCGCCCGGGACGAAGAGGTGGACAAGGTGCTGGGGCTGGAAATGGGTGCAGACGATTATGTGGTCAAGCCCTACAGCCTGCGCGAAGTGACATCCCGCATTCGGGCCTTACTGCGCCGGGCCTATGGTTATTTGGCTGCCAGCGGAGAAGCCGAACCCATGCGTTTTGGCGAGTTGGAAATCGACCCGTCCAGAGTCGCCGTGCGTCTATCCGGCGAAAGCGTGGAGCTAACCCCCACCGAATTCCGCCTTCTTCACCATTTGGCAATCCATGCCGAGCGACCAATCACTCGCGCCACACTCCTCGAAACCATCTGGGGCTACGACAGCGACATCGGCGGCGAACGCACCGTCGATGTCCACATCCGCCATCTGCGCACAAAAATTGAAGACGATCCGGCCACCCCCCGCTATATTGTGACCGTGCGTGGGATTGGGTACAAATTTCAGGGGTAAAAAGCCCTGGGCGCACTTAGCGCACAAGTGTTGCGATCCCTTAACACGATCTACCCCCATTCTTTACAGAGTTTCGGTACACTGGGGATCAGTACAGAGAGACCAGACTCTCTGATTGAGACCTTATTGTATAGAGGATTGTATAGAGGAGACAGAACGAATGGAACAAACACGTCCCCCCCACATGTCAGTTCGAGGACTACTTCGAGGACCACGTTGGAGTGTGGCTGCTATCACCGTAGCTATACTGCTTGTCTTTACAGGTGCAGCTTTTGCCCAGGCAACCCAACCCCAAACCAACACCCAAACCGATACACAGGCCGATACCCCAACCGCACCCCAGCCCGAACCTGGTTTGGTGGTTGTGCATGTGATGGCAGATAGCCCGGCAGCCGCCGCAGGAGTTGTCCGCGGTGATATTATTACAGCCGTAGATGGCGACGCCGTGAATACCATGCCCGAACTTTCCCACGTGATTATGTCCCACAAAGCTGGCGATGTCATTACCCTGACTGTGATGCACGGCGACGAAGAGCGCAGCCTGCCCGTCACCCTGGGCGACAACAATGGCAAACCCGAACTGGGCGTGATGGCTTTGGGCGACATGTCGATTGAGATGAAGATGAAGAACAGAGGGATGCCCATGTTTGACCACCCCAGCAACAATGGGCGAGGTCAAGGTCGGGTTCCCGGCAGGCCCTTTGGCCGAGGGATGATGCCTGATATGCCCAACATGCCCGGAATGCCTTTCGGCCAGGGCGGCGAGGGCATGATGTTTATGGATATTATGCAAGATGGCGAGCTGGTTGTCGACGTGATGGAAGAGAGCGGCGCGGCCGCAGCGGGCATCCAGGCCGGTGATGTCATCACTGCGGTAGACGGCACGGCAGTCGCCAACGGCGACGAGCTGATCTCCCTGTTGGGTGATCACAAACCCGGCGACGTGATTACTGTCGCATACCTCCGGGGCGACGAGAGTGCCATTGCCGAGGTAACCCTGGGTGAGCATCCCGACGATGCGACCAGAGCATACATGGGCATTCAGCTTGCCCCCGCCGACGCAGTTCGCATGAGGATCGGCCAGGGAATGATGCCGGACATGCCCAATATGCCGGGTAGGCCAGAAATGCGGATGATGCCGGGTATGCCTGGGCAAGAAGTAAGCTCTGGTGCGTTGATCCTGGCCGTGACCGAAGACGGCCCTGCCGCAACTGCCGGACTGAAAGCAGGCGACATGATCTCGGCTGTCGATGGTGTTGCCATCGACACACCCCAAGCACTGGTGGATGCCGTCAACGCCGCCAAAGCGGGCGACGAAATGGTTCTGACGATCAAAAGCATGGACAGCGCCGAGACCATCGACGTAACCGTGACCCTGGGCGAAAATGCCGATGGTGGCGCGCTCTTAGGTGTGCAGATTGGCAACGTACACATGTTTTTTGGCCCCGGCAATGGCAACGGCCAGGAGAATGGCAATGGACACCGTAACGGTAACGGTAACGGTAACGGTAACGGTAACGGCAACGGATGGCGCTTCCAGGCCCCAGGGCAACGGCAGCAACCAGCCCAGCCCGCCCAACCTGCCAAGCCCGATGCCCGCTTCTCGCCCCAGCCCGATTTCGCAGGCGAGAGTGCATAACAAGCCTGCGGGGTAATTCGCGTTTCGCAGGCAATCGCAACAGACGAGTGAAACGTGAAACGTGAGAGTATCGCCCTTTCTCACGTTTCACGTTTCACGTTTCGCTCGTCAGATTCATCAGCCCGTTCTTACCGAGTACCCACCAATCAATACGCATTACTCAATACTCAATACATACCACGAAACACCCTATGTTCCACTCCATCCGCTGGCGGCTCATCCTCTCGTATACAGCGTTGACACTCCTGACTGTTGTTCTGGTGGGTGCGCTGGCCCTTGCGCTACTCAGCCAATATGCCAAACAGCGAGCCGTGCAATCGTTGCAGGCCAACGCCCAGGCCATCGCGGCCCAGGCGCGGCCCCTGTTGAACGGGAAACGCATACTCCTGGCCGATCTGGAACAGTTGGCCGTCACAGCCGCTTTTCTGGGCAATGTTCAAGTGCGTATCTTGGACGTGGAACACCGCCTGCTGGTCGATTCTGAAGAGGCGACTCCTGCAGCCGGGGCCAGCCTCTCTCTCCGCCCCCGCTCCTTCTTCATGCCAAATCAAGACAGCGGCCTGATTTTCACCATGCCGCCTACAGGCCGACGGGGTAACAATACGCCGGGCATTATGGAGAGCGTCGTCGTCACCAACGAAGATGGTGTCGCCGGGGTCATCACTATCCACCGCTTCCCTGGCGTCTTTGGCAATCGCCTGGAATTCGGCAACGAACATTCCATTGAGCGGCCACCCGCAGAGAACGCATACCAGACAGAGCAGTCCCCCCCCCGGACCGAATCCATCTGGCATCTGATATTTGGCAGGGAGACACCGACCGAAGCCTTGCCACCCTCCACCTTGGCTGTCACCGTACCCGTGGGCGATCCAGCCAGCCCAATGGGGTATGTGGAGTTGAGCGGTGGGCCAGATTTTGTCGGAGAATCGCTACGCAATGTCCGTCGATCCTTTGGGGCCGCGGGCGTGGGCGCGGCACTCCTGGCCGTGCTTGTGGGATTAGTGGTCAGCCGGGGTCTGACAGCACCCATCGTCGCCCTGGGTGATGCGGCACGACGCATGGGCGAGGGCGATCTCTCGGCCCGTGCGCCCGTGCGCGGCAGCGACGAAATCGGCCAAGTGGCAGAACGTTTCAACCGAATGGCCGCGGGGCTACAGGCGAGCTTTGCCGAATTGCAAGCCGAACGGGATGCCCTGCGCCGCTTTGTGGCCGATGCATCCCACGAGTTGCGCACACCCATCACGGCGCTCAAATCCTTCCACGAGCTTCTCACCGGGCAGGCCGCCAACGATCCCGCGGCCCAAGCGGAATTTCTGGCCGAAAGCGCGATTCAAGTTGACCGTCTGGAGTGGATCACCGCCAATCTGCTCGATCTCTCCCGGCTGGACGGGCGGCTGGTGACCCTGGACTTGCAAGAGTACGATGTGGCTGACCTGCTGGAAGAGGCCGCTGCCCCCTTTCATGCCCTGGCCCAGGAACGGGGTATCGATCTACAACTGGCCCTACCCACATCAGCCCTCCGGCTCACCTGCGATCGGGCGCGGATGGTGTTGGCACTTTCGAATCTATTGGACAATGGCTTGAAGTATTGCGGGGCGAAAGAACAGAATGGCAGCGGGTGGGTAAAGATTGGCGCAGACGAAGAAAAAGGGGCGATTGTCCTTTGGGTGGCGGACAATGGGCCGGGCATTGGCGAGGCCGAACAAGAGCGCATCTTCGAGCGCTTTTACCGAGGGCGCACCCACACGGATAGTGGGCACAATATCCCCGGCAGTGGCCTGGGGCTATCCATCGTCGCCAGTATTGTCGAGGCGCATGGGTGGTCTATTCGTGTGGAGAACCATGTCGAGAGCCATGTCGAGAGCCAACCAGGCAACGGCGCGCGTTTCATCATTCACACCCGCAATAAAGAAACGTAGACTAGCCCCGCTCGCGAACACCTGATCACGAACATCTGCTCACGAACGCAGGCTTACGAATAGTACAACAGCACATCAGCCACTCGCTCAGTCCACCCTGGCGCGGCTGTCCAGCCAACTATCTGCGAACGTAGATTGTCCAACTGGGCCACAAGTGCCTGGCGCACATGCAACTGGCCGATCAGCCGGTCGAAATGGCCGAAGCCAGGCCCATTGGCTGCGGTTGGGTAGGGCAGCCAGGCAAATTCATCCCGATGCAGATCGATGATCTCGGCCAGCAATTGCAGACCAGCCTGCACAGGCCGTGCCCGCTCCGGCTCTACCCCGTGCAGCATCACCCCAAAGCAGACCTCCCCGGAAAATTTGCCGGCTACAGGTGTAAACTGGACAGGGCGCGCCACAATCCCCGGCACAGCCTGGGCGTTGAAGCCATCGGCCACGGCCAGCCCATCCATCCACGGCGCACCCACTTGCTGAAAGGGGTTGGCCGTCCCCCGCCCCTCGCTCACGTTCGTCCCCTCAAAAAGACAGGTGCCCGGATAGATCAGCGCGACCTCGTAGGAGGGCAGGGCCGGTGACGTAGGCACGAAGGGGTTACCCGTGGCGGGCCAATGATCTTTCCGGTTCCATCCAGCCATTTTGACAACCATCAGTTCCAGCGAGAGCTTGCGCTCCTTGTGCCAAAGCCGCGCCAGTTCACCTGCTGTCAAACAATGGCGGATTGGGATATCCCACCGGCCAACAAAGGTAGAGATATTGGCTTCATCCAGCATTGGTCCTTCCACATCCGCCAGATAGCCGCCTATTGGATTGGGGCGATCCAATATCCACAGGGGCAGGCCAACCTCCGCGCAGGCTTCCATCACATGGGATAGAGTCCAAATATAGGTGTAGTAGCGCGCACCTGCGTCTGGGATATCGAAGAGCAGAATATCCAGCCCGGCCAGTTGCTCGGTTGAGGGACGAAAAGTAGCCCCATAGAGGCTATGTACGGGCAGGCCCGTGAGAGGGTCGAAACCGTGGCCGATCTCTGCCCCATCAGCCGCGTCGGCTCCCAATCCATGCTCCGGCGAAAAGAGAGAAACCAAGTTCACGCCTGCATCCAACAGCGCCAGGCGGGTGGGGGTGAGCATGTGGGTGTAGGTGGCACTGGTGGCCGCGGCGTCGTTTGTCACCAACCCTACACGCATCCCCTGAACTTGTGCCAACATGCCGGCCAACAGCATGTCAATTCCAAAGCGTACACCAGTTCGATGCTGACTAGTTCGATGTTGGCTCATTTGATACTGGCTCCTTCGAGTGGCTCCACAATGGTAGATGGATGGACAGATGGATCCGAACGTCGAGGCGCATGGACCAAGGCGATGGTAACGGATTCTTCACAGAAAAGCAAAGGCCCAGTTGCAACTGGGCCTTTGACAATCTCTGTTTTTGTCTGCTGCGTCTGCCTATCTGGCAAGGTTTAGACAGAGGCTTTGGCGGTTGCGCCGTTGCCGTTCGTCCCAGCCATACTCTTGTCCTGGTGCTTCTTGCCCTCTTCGATCAACATCACCGGAATACCGCCGCGAATGGGATAGCGGTAGCCGTTGCGCGGGTTGAGCAAAAATTTGCCGCCCTCCACCAGATCCAGGTTGCCCTTGTCCTGGGGATCAACCAGAATTGCCAACAGTTGGGGGCTGACATCGCCGCCCAATGGGGTCTCTTCCAGGGGGGTGATGGGTGTGTCGGGCAGCACGCCCGCGCCCGGCCCAGATTTGGCAGCTTCGGCTCCCAACAGATTCTTCACCACATAGGCCACACCAGCCACAAAGCCGATGAAAAAGAGAAACTTCAGAAAGCCCTTCATAGTCTCCTCCGATTAGGTATCAAATGGAACAACAAATGTCATCATAGCACAATTAAAATCAGGCGAAAAGCCAACACCCAAGCCAAATCGGCCAAAAGCCGATCCAGAAACCTCATTCGGTTAATGTATTGCTCACATGCTGATTGGTAGGTTGCGGTTCCCAGGCGATATTGTCAAAATAGGCTGGCGTTTCTGGCTGGTTATTCCAGGCGAAGGCGTGGCGAATGCGGCTGACATGGCTGGGCGTTACCTCCGGCCAGGGGATCTCTGCCTGGGCAAACCAGGCGCAGTCCAGGGTCTCGCGGGTAATCAGTCTTTGGCCGCCGATGGCCCGTCCAGCAAACAACAAACAGTAGAGATGATGAAAGCTGTTGCCCCCATTGAGCCGGTTGTCGAAAATGCCGATCAACGCAGTCACCGCGGCCACATAGCCTGTCTCCTCCCACACTTCGCGCACGGCACCGATGGCCGGCGGCTCGCCCACATCGCACGCGCCGCCGGGAAAGGCCCATTTGCCATTGTCGGCTCGGCGAATGAGGAGAAGCCGGTCAGATTCGTCAAACAGGGCGCTGTCCACCACGCAGTAGGGGGTTTTGTAGTGGAGATCGTCCAAGAATAGCCGCTGTAAATCTGCCAGGTTGTGATCACCTGCCAAGCTGGTCAGTTCCGCCGCAAGTTCGATGATGCGGTGATAGCGCTCGATCTGGTAGGGGTCTTCGGTGTAGTAGATGCCCGCGTTGCTCATGGCGCGCAGTTCGCTGGCGATGTTGATCAGAGCGAGGGCCGGATCGGTTTCAGCGTTCATCCTGTACGTTTCCTATCGTTTTCTCTGTCGTCTTCTCCACTATCTTTTCCATCGCCAGCAGACGTACCAAGCGTTGGCCCGATTTTGTGCGCCGGGCTTCACCAGTCAGTTCAAAGCCGATGTGCTGAAAAAAGCGCAGCGCGCCGGTGTTGAATTGCTCGACCGACAGCCGAGCCACCGAAATGTCGGCTTGCCCAACCAGCCAATCCTCCAGCAACGCCCATGCGGCTGTTGCAAGATGCTGGCGTTGAAAGGGTTCTGCGACCATCACCATGCCCACATAAACGCCCCCGGGATCGGGCCAGTGTCGGCGAAAATCGACAAGACCGACGAGCTGCGCCCCGGCTGACGGGTCGCCCGGTTGATTGGGGCGCAGAATGCCCAGGGCAGATCGGCCCGGTTCGGCTTCCACCGCTGCCAGGTCTCGCTCGGCTTGACCAGCCGGCGCACCGGGCAGTTGATACATTGCCCAAAAGGCCGGTGTCAGCGCATAGACCTGCTGCAGGGCTTCGGTGTGAAGCTGACGATCCAGGGGAATCAAAGAGACCACGGCTACTCTATCTCCTGAACATCCTGCTGCAACTGGCGTAATTGCAGTTCTGCGTCTCGCAGGGTTTGGGCCAAGGTATCCAACTTTTCTCGCTCCACCCGCACAAAACGGGTATAGGGGGCAATGGCTTCGCGAATCCGTTGCACGCTCTGGCTTAGCTCTGCCTCAAACTGGCGTGTGATCGCAACGTCGAGCCGCTGGCGCAGGTCTGCAATGTGGGTGCGCATGCCTTCTTTCACTTTGGCTCTGCGGTAGGGGAGAACGTACAAACCCAACGCGGCCACTGCGCCCGCGCCGAGCACCCCCGTCACATCCAGCAGGGTGGTGTTCAAAACAGCCACCAGCAGCGCGCCCAACCCAATCGCTCCGGCCTCCATGGCGGCTGTTTGCATGATAGCGCGCTGTACCTCCTGGGCCAGCTTCACTGCTTCGGCCTCCCGATCGTAGGAATCGACCACTTCGCGGGCACTGCGCCCCACGCTCTTGAGCAGGGTCTGGCGGCTGAACTCAAAGTCGCCCGATACTTTACCCACCATGCGTTC